>DAOPJS010000009.1:0-13289 GCA_035399785.1 Alphaproteobacteria bacterium | reverse complement strand
GGTAAACAATTTGCCAAAGGAAAAGGGTAGCAGCATTATAAATGGTTATTACAAAAAAACAGGTGTTTAAAACAGTTCTATTGCCCGGTCTTTTACCGCGCATAGGGCAGTTGTTTGGCACCGGTTTTGGAACACTGGCTTATTTAATAGCCGTTGTTTATAACACCGTTCGTATTCTTCCGAACAATCATCCTTATCTAAGGGCTGAAATGATTGGCAAATACAGTATTCGGCAGGTTATTGCCGAAGCGTCCAATCATATAAAACCCGATAAAAAAAACATTGATCAGATCATCATTTTTTTTAGTGTGATTGCCGCGCTCATCATTCTTCTGATCCAATTCGTCCTGCTTATTGCCGCCATGGTTATCACGCAGGCACAAGCGGCCGTCAGCATGCCAACCAAGGTAGAAGATTTTTTTAAAACCCCTAATCCAAAAGAAGACATTGCCTATAGATTGCTTGATCTTGTTTTCGGTATTCCGGATTTTTTCGGATCAAAAGAAAAAGTAGATACAAGCCTGCATCAAGCCCTGCATAGTCTTTTTGAATTTTACAGCTACGGCATTATTATTGTCGGCGCATTGATCATTGTTTACTTTGTGGTTGCCATCGTGGCAGAAACGGCACAGTCGGGCACCCCCTTCGGACAGAGATTTAATAAAACATGGGCGCCGATACGGGTTATTTTGTTTTTCGGGCTCCTGATTCCCATATCCAATGGCCTGAATGGCGGTCAATATATTACACTGGCTTCCGCAAAATGGGGATCTGCTCTGGCTTCTACGGGGTGGACATTATTTAATGACAGTATTAACTCAACGCCCTTAGGGGACGATGAAAAAGCGAAACTGGTCGCAAAACCCAATTATTCCGATCTAAGTTATCTTCCCGCTTTTATGTTGGTCGCCAAGACTTGTGAAGTCGGCTATAAAACGATTTACAACAAGGAAAGCAAAGCATTTCCTGATAGTTGGGCTCCCGGCGGCGGAGAAACAGGTGTTCAGGCATGGGCGGTTTATCAGATCAGAGAAGATCCTGGAGCCGCAGGCGCCAGAACCGGTAACTGGAAGTGGCAATCCGAAAAAATGGAAAGTACCACGTTCCAAAATATCAGTGAAAAATCCAGCGGAACCGATTTTTCAATCGTCTTCGGTGTTAAGGATCCTAAAATTTATACAGATGAAAACGGCTCCGTCGCGCCAATTTGCGGAGAAATCATCTTGAAAGTTACTGATGTTTCCCAACCGGGATCAGCTGTTATTCACACAGCATATTACGATTTGATAAAAAGTATGTGGCAGGGAACGCGCGAAATTAATACCTATGCTGAAAATTATATAAAGCGTGGTCTGACGATAAAGAATTTTACTGATCCTAAGGCAACATTACCGACAGAAGAATATATAAAAAGCTGGATAGCCTTTCTTAAAGATCATATGGAGAAAGATAAAGACGGTGTTATTGCCAAAGCAATAGAAGCACAAATCAATCAAGGTAAGTGGCAAATGCCCGATGAGGTCAAAGATTACGGCTGGGCGGGGGCCGGTGTCTGGTATAACAAAATCGCCGAACAAAACGGGGCTCTCGCTTCTGCATTAAGATTGACGCCCGCCACCGCCTTATATCCACGAGTCATGGAATTAACAAAACAATTAGGCGCAGGAGAAAATACTGAACCTGATTTCAAAGATGTTTTTAAACCTTCATTTTCTGCCGGAGCAAGTGATCCCATGTACAGATTTCCGGGAGAAGACGAGGTTGCGGCTACTTTGAACGTTGTTTACCTGTTTTGGCAAACAAGTGAGCTTAAAGCAGGCATTAAAAAGACTGACAATATTGTGATTGATACAATTAATATGTTGCTTGGATCAGGATCATTATTTGAGATTTGTAAAAATACCGATGTTCATCCATTGGCACAATTATCAATGGTTGGAAAATCGATGGTTGATAGCTCTATCCGCGCCATAGGTATTTCAGGCCTGTTGGGATTTGCCTCTATTTTTGCAGGAACCTTTCAAAATGCGGTTACGGCCGCTTCAGGATTTTTCTCTACTGTTGCCACTATCGGTTTACTTGCAGGATTTATTTTATTCTATGTCTTACCGTTTATGCCTTTCCTGTACTTTTTCTTTGCCGTAGGCGGATGGGTTAAAAGTATTTTTGAAGCCATGGTTGCCATGCCATTATGGGCACTGGCACATTTAAGAATTGACGGCGAAGGTATCCCGGGCGATGCCGCAATCGGCGGATATTTCCTGATTTTTGAAATTTTTATACGTCCTATCTTGATCGTTGTCGGCCTGTTGGCAGCCATCTCGATCTTTGCAGGCATGGTAAAAGTATTAAACGAAATCTTTTATCTGGTCTTGGCAAATTTATCCGGCCACGAATCAGCCGCGAGCAGTACGGATTGTTTCAAACCACCGGCCTCAGGAGATAATTCGAAATTGGGCGCCGCCACGGAAGACGATGTAAAAGATGCCGCCCGCGGCGCGGTTGATGAATTTTTCTTTACCATCTTGTACACAATTGTTGTCTACATGATCGGTACCGCTTCATTCAAACTGATTGATATGATTCCGAACAATATCTTGCGCTGGATTAATGCCGAGGTACCGAGTTTTAATGATAATGCAGGTGATGCCGCTGAAGGCTTTATGACTTATATCACTTTGGGTGGCAGCCAATTTGGCGAGCAAATAGGCGGCAGCATCAAGCAAATGGGCGGCGGCGCCGCCGAAACCGTGAGACAATTCCTAGGCAAATAATTTTTATTTTCTTAAATGTGCAAGCAGGACTTCCACGTCACCACCACCACGTTGAATAACGCTGGAGAAGTCAGAGCGCTGAGTCACGGCCATACTGACACCTTCGATAATGACATCGACAATTTTGTATTGACCGTTTCTATTACGAACGCGCCAATCGACCTGAACTTTTGAGCCTGTATCGGGAACAATATATGACGTTACCGTGATGTCTTTGTCACCCGTATTTTGAAAGGATGCCACTTCAAATTTTTGACCGTTATAGTCATTGAAACGGGCGGAATAAACTTCTACCACCAGATTTTCAAAAAGCTTTTGATATTCTTTTTTCTGTGCATCGGAAGCAGCTTTCCAGTTACGCCCCAATGCAAAACGTCCGATTGTTTCCATGTCAAAGCTGGAGCGAAGAAGCTTACGAAACTCTTTTTCCTTCTGATCCATAGACATGGCGTCATCACTCAAGAACGAAATGGCTTTGTCTCCCATTTGTTCAATCATGTCTTTAGCTTTTTGCCCGTCCGCATCGGCAGAAGCCAGAACAAGAGAATGTTTATAGGTATTCAAGGCAAAGGAAGATGCCAGACCACGATCCAGATTAAGCGCGTTTGCCTGAATCGTAAAACCATAGGTAACGGCAAAACCAACCGATAGAGATAGAAGAAGTTTTTTAGTCGTCATATTACGCAATCCTTGTTTGACCTATTAAATCATTACATTAAATAAGGCCAAATCAAGGGCAAAATAAAGACTTATTTTCTAAAAATCGTCATAATCCGGAATATCTGCAGCGCCTGAACCCTCGGCCTGATCGTTAATCAGAGCCTGACGGTGTTGGTAATAGGCACTACGGATAGCGGCGTAATAGTCAAAGGAATTACGTCTCAGATCGTCGATAACCTCAATCAACTCTTCACGTTTTGACACCGCGCCGGCAGCCAGACGTGTGTAATGAATATGTTCTTCATCAATATTGAAGAGGTAGATTCTTAAAGGATCAGCATAGCTGTCAACCAGACTACCTGTGGCATCACGCAGTGTCGATGGCCCCAGAAGCGGCAACATAACATACATGCCGTTGCCGACACCCCATTTTGCCAATGTCTGACCGAAATCTTCAGGTTGGTATTCAATACCGCCCTCTTCCGCCAGATCAAGCAAGCCGCCAAAACCGGCAAGTGTGTTAATGACAACACGGGCAGTCGCGTTACCTGCGCCTTTCAGATCACCTTGTAAAAGTTCATTTCCGATAATAATCGGGCTGTTCAGGTTACGAAGAAAATTGCTTACCACTGTGCGCGCGGCGTCAGGTGTCACAGCGCGATAGCCCTTGGCGATGGGTTCCAACACAACTTTGTCAGCGGCGTCATTGATTTTTAATGTTACCCTGTTGGCTTCTTCCAATGGGTCATAAATACCTAAAGACGGATCTCTGTAAGCATTCTCGGCACAAGCAGAGAGTGTCGCAACAGTCCCGACAAGGGCAGCAACAACAAACATATAACGCATATGTTTCATTTTTGATAAAAATCTGGACATTGATGAACTTTCGGACCTGTAGGATAAAAAACCAAAAACCATTAAAATACTCGGTAAATCATGCCTTTGCAGGCAAAATAAGTAAAGCACCTATATATTGCTAATTTATTAATATCCTTAGCAATTGCTGCAAAATAGTGTTTTTTTATCAAAAATCAATACCAAAACAGACTCTAGCCGTCTTCCAGAATCATTAATGCCCCGATACCAAGTAAAAAACTAATCAGGGCAGGAAACCATGCGGCCACTATTATGGGAATTTGTTGCGAGGCGCCCAGCGCCTGTAAAAAACTGGAGGCAAAGAAGACGATAAATCCTATCAAAACCCCGGACATCACTAAAACAGAGGTTCCGCGAAGTCTGGGAGGACGCAGCGACACAGATGCCGCCAATAGAATCATTGCCATAAATAATAACGGCTGCGCTAAAAGGTTTTGAAAATGGATCTTTAAGCCGGTCGAATCAAATCCTGTTTCTTCGAGAATTTTAATAAAAGCCGGAAGTTTCCATATTGAAATTGTTTCGGGTGTGGAAAAGCTGTTTTCCAATTCATCAACCGTCAGATCTGTTGCCATGGTCATTAAATCAGCCTGTTCAGGAGGCTGTTTTGGCTTGTTTACGACGGCATCATTAAATGTCCATTCACCGGTCCCCAGATTGGCGGAGGTTGCGTCTATTCGGCGTAAGAAATCATTATTTGCCGAAAAGAAAAAGACCATAACGTTATCAAGAACCCATTCGGGCATTTTAATATGTCCTGAATGCAATATGGCCGTTCCGCCTTCATGCTCTTGTCTGAGCCAAAGCCCCTGATCAGATAGTGAAACAAGGCTGCTTTTTTGTTCCAGATATTCATTTTCAAGGGTTTCATATTTTGCAAGCAACAAAGCACTCAGCGGATTAATCAGCGTGATATTAACGGCCCCGATAACCAAGGCCGTCAGAACGATCGGCGTAATAAATTGCCAAACAGATAATCCGGAAGAGCGGACAATCACCAATTCATGGCGGCGGGATAACTGCCAGAAAGTTAAAATGGCGCTGAATAAAACAGCAAACGGAAAAACAATCTGGCCGACTAAAGGCAATTTGAACATCGACATTTGCAACACCAACCCCAGCGACATGCCTTCGACTTTTGCAGCCCTGCGCAACAGCTCGACCGTATCGAACAGATAGACAATCCCCAAAATTCCCAGAAGGATAATAGCAAAATTTAACAAGTAATGCCTGATCAGATACCAGCTAAGTGTCATAGGAAAAAAGTTTTTCATGACACCTCTCTCAATTTTTCAGGGCTGAGCGTTTTAGACCGATACATGATCTTGTGACGAATTTTCTCTCCCTTTGAACTCAAGGCCGTCAGAGCAAAAAATAACGGGAAGAATATTGTGATATACATCAGAACAATGGCGCCGGGTTCTTTGTTTGCCAGACTTAAAACAGTAAGAAACAGACTTTGAATAACAATAACGGTTATGACCGCTATAAAAATTCTTTTTGCCTGCCCACGGCGATTTACAGGGCCCAAAAGAAGACAGCATAAGGCAATGGCAACATAGCTTAAGGCAAGGAACGGACTAATAATTCTTTTATGCGCTTCAATCACAAATTGTTCGCGGTAACGCATATCTTCGGCATCTTCGGCATTCGGGTGCAGCAGTTCCAAAAAGGTTCTTTCATCTGGTTCTTTCCACCTTTTGCGCACAGCTTCGGGCTCGGGCATATCGATTGAGTAACGTTTGAAATCAAGTCTGTTAAGTGCACCCGTTTTTTCATTAAAATCCTGACGTGATCCGTCATATACCAAAACCTGCTGCCCTTCATCAGAAGATACAACAACGCCACGTTTGGCAATAATGGTCACAGGGGCCAGCAATTCAGGGCGGCTGTCATGGATTAAAAGCCCTTCTAATTCACCTTTCGAATTTCGTTTGTTTATATAGACCGTCAGATCAGGACCAACAGCATTGAAAATACCCTCACGAAAAAGCAGTGTTGAATATTGCGTTTTAATTACCTGCCGCATTTTTACCATACCGGACAAGGCAATCGGTGCCAACCAAGTGGTAATGGCCAATAAAATGATTGTGATAATGACACCCAATGTAATGGCAGGACGCGCCATGCCCATAGGAGAAACGCCGGCGGCGCGCATAACCACAACCTCGCTGTCGGACATCATGCGGTTATAAATGAATAATGTTGCAATCATTAAGGCCAGAGGCAAAATAACTTCGAAAAAACGCGGCAAAGCCAAAAAAGTCAGCATCCAAAAGGCAGCGCTGGAGGCACCGGAATTCATAATCAGTTCGAGAAACTTTAAAGACTGGGTCAGCAGAATAATTGCCGCCAATGTAAGTGATGTAAAAAGCGTCGCTATACCGAGGTTTTTCAGGACATATCTGTCATATAAGTAGGAAAGCGCCATTCAGCAACCATATCAGTTTTAATTTAATGCGCGACAAAAATTCGCTCTGGTTGTTTTGCCAAAAATAACTATATTGGACAACTGCAATTAAGCTTCATTAGCACGAAAATACCAAAGGGCAAAAACATGACATTTTCTATTTCCTTCTCCAAAAAAGAAACAGGTAAAGCCGATACATTCGTTGTCGGAATATATGAAGATAATGCCCTCAGCGCCGCAGCAAAAGAACTGGACAGCAAGCAGGCAGGTCTGATTAGCGGCCACCTTAAGGGAAACAAGACCTTTAAGGGTAAAAACGGACAAATTCTCTCTCTGACACTCAATCAGAAAAAACCTTCCCGTATCATTCTTCTGGGATTAGGGAAAAAGGACAAACTGGATAATATCGCCTTTGAAACATTGGGCGGCAAACTTTACGGCACGCTGAAATCAGGCGGCGCCGAAAATGTCGATATTCATCTCGAAGGAATTGAGGATATTAAGGAAACCAGTACAGCGGAAATAGCCGCGCATCTGGCTTTGGGCTTGAAACTCAAATCCTATAATTTCGATAAATATAAATCCAAAAAGGACGAAGAAAGTGCCGAATTGTCACAAATAACCATTGTGACCGACGCCAACAGCGCGGCAACCAAACTGTACGACAAGTACAGCGCCGTCAGCGAGGGTGTCTTCCTTGCCCGTGATCTGGTGAACGAGGCACCGAATGCCCTATATCCCGAAAGCTATGCCGAGATTATCAAACAAGAGCTGAAACCCTTGGGCGTTGAGGTAGAAGTACTGGGCGAGAGTAAACTGCAAAAGCTGGGATTTGGCGCTCTTTTAGCCGTCGGCCAGGGATCTGCCCGCGAATCCAAAGTTGTAGTGATGCGCTGGAACGGAAGCGGCAAAACGAAGAAAAACGGCAAAGCCCCGATCGCCTTTGTCGGTAAAGGCGTTACCTTTGATACGGGCGGGATCTCTTTAAAACCCGGCGCGGAAATGGATTTGATGAAAATGGATATGGGGGGATCAGCCGCCGTTGTCGGTATGATGAAGGCCGTCGCCGCCCGTAAAGCCAAGGCAAATGTGATCGGCATTGTCGGGCTTGTTGAAAACATGCCTTCCGACCGTGCCTATCGCCCCGGCGATATTCTGAAATCTCTATCCGGCAAAACCATTGAGGTTTTAAATACGGATGCCGAAGGCCGCCTTGTTCTGGCGGACGTACTGACATACGTACAGAAAACGTACAAACCGGAAGTGATTATTGATCTGGCAACCTTGACGGGGGCTATAATGGTGGCTTTGGGCTTTGAATATTGCGGTGCGTTTGCCAATGATGACAGGCTTTGGGAGCAAATACAGCAGGCCAGCAAGAATACGGGGGAAAAATTCTGGCGTATGCCTTTGGATGAGGCCTATCGCAAGGAAATGGAAAGCGAAGTTGCCGATCTGAAAAACCTCGGATCACTGGGACGTTATGGCGGAGCCTGTTCTGCAGCAGGCTTTTTGGAACATTTCATTGAAGAAGGCACCAAATGGGCCCATATCGACATTGCAGGGACAGCTTGGTGGAAATCTGACAAACCAACGACGCCAAAAGGCGGGACAGGATTTGCCGTGCGCGCACTGAACGACCTTGTCGAAAAGCATTTTGAAAAATAATGTCTGCCCCCACGATTAAAAATAAAACAGGAAAAACAGCAGATGTTTTTTCTCTGCCGGATCAGGTCGTAAAAACAATTAAATCCTTTAACGAAAACGACCCGGTCGCACGGCAATATTACCCATCGTCCGATGAGAAAATTATCTCACTGAAAGAAAATCCTGACCCTATCGGCGATCATGTGCACAGCCCGCTAAAAGGATTGGTTCATCGTCACAAAAGCCGTGTCCTTTTGAAAATTACCGATACCTGCGCCGTCTATTGCCGTTTTTGCTTTCGCAAAGAAATGGTTGGTAAGGGACAGGGAATATTAAAAGACCATGATGTTGAAAAAATAATTTCCTACATCGAAAAACATCAGGAAATAAACGAAGTTATTTTCAGCGGCGGCGATCCGCTTAACCTTTCAAACCGCAGATTATCCGCACTTATGCAGCAGCTGGAAAAAATAAATAATATTGATATTATTCGCTTTCACACACGCGTGCCGATTGTGACGCCGCAGCGTATTGATCAGGAATTTATCGATATTATCAATCGTTGTTCGAAAGCCGTCTATATTGTCTTGCACGTTAATCACGCACAGGAAATTGATCAAACCGTTAAGGACATGATCAGCAGATTAGTAAAAAGCAAAGCCGTTCTTTTATCACAAAGCGTTTTGTTAAAAGGAGTAAATGATAACGTCGACGCTCTGTCCGATCTTTTTCACAGCTTGGTCAAAAATTCGGTAAAGCCCTATTATCTGCATCACCCTGATTTGGCACCGGGCACGGGACATTTTCGGGTCAGTATCGCGCAAGGACAGGCATTAATGAAAGAACTACGCAGAAAAATTTCGGGGCTGTGTATACCGTCCTATGTTTTGGATATCCCGGGCGGACATGGAAAAATTCCCGTTGATCATTGCTATTTGTCGTCACTTCAGGACAATGGCTATAGCGTCGAAGATACGCGCGGAAATACCCATCGCTATATTGAGGAAAATGGTTAATGGCCGATATACGTTTTTATCACATGCAAAAGCAAAATCTGGATCAGGCGCTGCCGCTTATTCTGGAGAAGGCTTATCAAGCCGATCATAAGGTGGTTGTACGCATGGAAAACGCCAAGGAAGTTGAGCGTATGAATGCCCTTTTATGGACGTACAAGCCCGATGTTTTTCTACCCCATGGCAGCAAAAAGGAAGGTCATGCGGCGTTACAACCTATCTGGCTGACGGATAAGGAAGAAAACCCGAATAATGCAAACGTACTTGTCCTGACACAGGGCGTACAGGCAGAACAGATTGACGGTTTCTCCCTATGCTGTGAAATGCTGGACGGTCATAACGAAGGCGCTGTCAGCGCGGCCAGAAAACGCTGGAAAGCCTATCAGGAAGCAGGACACGATGTGACCTATTGGCATCAAAGTGAAACCGGCAAGTGGGAAAAAAAGGCCTGAGCAATCGCCGCAGGCCTTCCCGTCAAAATATTTTTTTATAGATTATTCAGCGGCCGGCGCTTCTTCTTCTGCAGCTTCTTCCGGTTCTTCAGGCGCAAGATCGGCTTGCTCCTTGGCGATATCACCTGCGCTTGGCAAAGCTTTCGGGCTGTCCGCCTGTGTCCGCAGCCAAGCGATCAATGCCGCGCGGTCTTCGGGTTTTTTCACGCCGATAAAGCTCATCTTTGTGCCGGGGGCATAGGCTTTCGGCTTCCACAGGAATTTGTTCAACTCTTCATATGTCCAGACATCGCCGCCTTGATCCGTCAGGCTGCCTGAATACGAAAAGCCTGCGTGACTTTGTTTTTTGCGGCCGACAACACCATATAAATCAGGACCGACACCATTCGGGCCGCCTTTTTCAAAACTATGACAGGCGGCACAGGCTTTGGATACTTTTTGTCCGCGGGCCACATCGGCATCGGCCAGCATCGCCAAAATCGGCTCGGGCATCGGTTCTTTCGCACCGGTCTCCGCAGAGGCCATCCCTTCAATCTTATAGGCGTTTTCTTCCAATTCACGCGGGTGGGTCAGGCTTTTTGCAATAAAACCCGAGAACATCGCAACGATCCCTGCGACCAGAACTGCTGCAAAAATCTTGTTGAATTCCATTCCACCCATGATTTACCCCTTTAGATAAATATTCTTGTGATCAACGCAATTGCCTGAAAAATATCGACAAAGCTCTTGTATTAGGGTTTAGTTTCACGCAATGAAAAAATCAAGAGGTAAATCATGAGCAAAATTATCGCTTTTCAGGGTTTTTTGGGGGCTTATTCCGACTTATCCTGCCGCCAGATGTTTCCTGACGCGCAGACTTTGCCCTGTAACACCTTTGACAAGGCATTTGCCGCCGTTCAGGAAGGGCGCGCCGATCTGGCCATGATTCCTGTTGATAATACACTGGCGGGGCGTGTTGCCGATGTTCACCGCCTGATGCCCGAAAGCGGCCTGCATATTATCGGCGAGCATTTTCAGCCGATCCAGCACGCCCTGATGGGGATCAAAGGAGCCAAGCTGGAAGATATAAAGACAGTCCACAGCCATATTCACGCCCTTCCGCAATGCCAGAGCGTGATCAAGGAATTGGAGCTGGAGCAAAAAGTCCATGCCGATACAGCCGGCGCGGCGCAGGAAATTGCCAAATTGAACGACCCGACTCAGGCGGCGATTGCTTCGGCTTTGGCGGCGGAAATCTATGGGCTTGAGATATTACGGGAAGACGTACAGGACGCCGACCATAATACCACCCGCTTCCTTGTGCTTTCCAAGGATTATATTGTGCCGAAATACGAAGCGGGAACCAATTACATTACCAGCTTTATCTTTGATGTCCGCAACATTCCCGCCGCGCTTTACAAGGCTTTGGGAGGCTTTGCCACCAACGGCATCAATATGGTGAAGTTGGAATCCTATGTTGACGAAAACTTCCAGGCAGCGCAGTTTTATGCCGATGTTATCGGTCACCCCGAAGATCGTCCTTTGCAGCTGGCGATGGAAGAGCTGGGCTTTTTTGCTAAGGACGTCCTGCCGCTGGGAACCTATAAGGCGCACCCGTTTCGAAAGATTTAAGGAAATATTTGTAACCCTGCGGCGGCTTGTGATAGGGTCGTCCCTGATATTAATGATTTAACACAAACAGTTATTGGAAATTACTATGCCTTCACATGCTGAACTTGCCGCCAAACTTCTTCGTGACGCCGCGGCTTTTTTCAAAACCATCGCCGAGCAAAATCCGCCGTTGAAAGAGCAAATGGATGAGAACGCCGATGTCTTTGAACAAGTTGCCGATCTGGTGGAACACAACCCGACAGGCCGTATTGAAGAATCGCAGTAATTCCGCGTAGCCGCGGGCTTTATATGTGAATCAAATAAAACAGGCCGCCCGCAATAAAAGCCAATAAAATAACGCTTATCATGACCAAATAATCTTTTTTCGGTCTTGATTCAAAGACGCGATAGGTCGAAGCAACATGCTGGCCTTTTTTGTCGTCAAACGCCTTCTTTTTTATTTCGACTTTTTCGTATTGGTGCGATTGAAACAGGTTTTGCGCCTGGGTTAATGCCTCTTCGCTGTCATGAATGGTTGTCACCCGTTGCCAGCGGTTATATCCCAGCGCGTTATTGTGAAAGCGGTTATAAGCGTAAATCGTGTATTCGGCGTGAGCGGGCACCGTCATCGTTTTTAACTGTCTGGGAAACCCGATCTGCAAGATTAGCTCCTGATATGGTGGACGGAGATCAGAAAAACTCCGTTCCATCCTAAAAAGAAAAAGTTAACAAAAGATTAATAAACTGCCGCAGGCGTTGCGATTCCTGCTTTTTAGCGTCTTAAGCCACTGTGTTTCCTTGTGTTTATAGTCATAACAGGATAGAATCAGACCTGTCCGATTTTTCCTTTCCGAAAAATTTATCTCTGTCTTTTTCACAACGTATCAATAGAAGTATCATGGCGCGCAAATACAAAATCAAAACCAAGAAAAAGGGGTTCTTCTCCCGCATTATTCCCGAACCGGCACAGGCCTTTGTCGCCAGACGTATTATCGACGGCACGGGATTGGTCATGGCCTGTGGCGGCCTTTTTATTCTTGGCGCGATTATCAGTTATCACCACACCGACCCGTCATGGAACAGCGCGGGCAGCACGGATCAGGTTCAAAACTGGTTCGGCCGCGGCGGCGCCAATATTTCTGATTTATTGCTGCAAACTTTCGGCGCGGCAGGCACGTTAATCGCCATCGCCTTCATCGTCTGGGGTGCAAGCATCTGGCGCAGACGTCCTCTCTCCCCCTTTTGGAGCCGATTGGTCGCCTTGATTATCGGGGTCTTTGTCGGGGCGGTTGCCGTTGCCCGTATTCCTGCGGGTGAATGGCTGGCGCAAGCCTATCTGGGCGGCAGCGCGGGGCAATTAATGTACCAAAATGTCGCCGATATGTTTCACAGCGTCGGCATCAGCGGCTATGAATATATTATAACAACCGCCCTTTTCGGCGCGCTGAGTATTGCCGTTATGGCCTATGCCTGCGCTGTCAGCAGATCAGAAGCAAAATATATGGCCTCTATGGCATGGTTTGGAATATCGACTGTCGCCTTGGCGATTGCCGACAAAGCAATGGATTTTTATGACTGGGTGCGTCATTACGGCGATACGGATTATGAACCGGCGCGGCAAAAACGTTCGATCAATAAGCCTGTTATTGCGAAAAAAGAACCCAAAGAAAAAAGAGAAGTTCTTGAACGCGTTATTCCGTCCATGGAATCAAGTGATGAAGACACGGATCTGCCCGTTAATAACATTAAGGTCTACGCCCCGCAGGAAACCCATAAAAGCAGCGGCATGTCACAAACCCGTTTCCAATTATTTGACGGCGGTGAATGGGAATTACCCTCGCTGGATTTACTACAGGAAGTGCCTGAT
>DAOPJS010000008.1:0-13479 GCA_035399785.1 Alphaproteobacteria bacterium | reverse complement strand
TCCCCTACCAACCAATGGCCTATGCCCGCGGCGCGATGATGGAATCTGCCGACATGGCCATGGCTGCCCCTGTTGCCGAAGCGGGTGAAAGCACCATTACTCTCACCGTCAATGCGCGGGCGATTTTGAAACCTTAAAAACCAGGCCTGAATAAGATCGGGGCGAAGTATTAGCGAATGATGCGCTGAAGATATTTTTCGGGGATGCGTTCGCAATAATCGCTTTTACCGAACCAGTGATAACGACGCTTGGCGACGAAGTCATACAGCCCATCGCGCCAGCTCTTGGGCAGGATTTTGAATATTAACAACCCCTTCCAAATACCCCCAAGGGTCCTGCACACTTGAAAAACACAATCCGATTTTTCAAATACTTCCCCGTTAGGCGTAATAAACAAAACAGTCTCATATTCATTAAGATCGTAATCATATTCGGCAAGTTTTTGCTGCCCCAGATCGGACTGCGCCGTGGCGTAATCCAGCTTATGATGCTTGTCATCAGCGCGCATAATCAGACGCAGCACACCGGAACACAAGACACATACCCCGTCAAAGACAAGCAGCGGTCTCGCGTTCATGGATGCCTCCTGAAGAGATCCCACCTTATTTATGTTTTATTACGCCGCAGGCCACACGCTTACCGGCCGCCCCGGCAGGTTGTGACATATGATCATCCGCCCCGTCATGAATAACGATGGCCGAGCCATCACGGTCAAAAACCGATTTACGATCATCAATATCAAATTCCAAAAGCGTAATCTTCCGGTTTAATATCTGTGTCACGCTGTTACCTTTTTTGTCAGGTTTAATATTCGGCATGTCACCTGCATGATATCCTTTCGGATTTTTCATTCCGTGCTCTACATGGGTGGGATTAAAATGTCCGCCTGCATTCGTAAAGCTGTCTAAAGGTGTACAATCAGCTTTCTCATGAATGTGAATGGCATGCTCCCCATCGGGCTTTAATTTTCTTAAATTAATCCCCAAAAGAACACCGGCATTTGTTTCATTCAAACGAATTACACCAATCTCTTCACCCTTGTTATTGATCATGGTGACATCATAACTTTCCGCCCCACCAATCTTATAAAGATAAGCAAGAAAAGCGATAACCAATAAAACAAGTACGATCCAGAGTGCTTTTTTCTTCATGAAACAATATCCTCTATATTTTGGAATTTAACTCTCCCTAAAAACTAAAGGGTTATAGGTCAAAAGAAAATGCCTAATTTCAGATTTTTTGACAAAGATCTCATGAAATCAGACATATACAGGCTTTAAGGTAGAAACCAAGGCACAGATGCGATAGTAATATTGAAAATAAAACCCAATAAAACAAACAAATCCAATGACAGACACACTGGTAGATTTCGCCCTGGATGTTTTAAATACAGCCGACGCCAAATTAAAGGCGCAAAAAACAATGGTCTATGCTGCCCGCTGGCGGGATGAGGAAATAGATTTGGGTATAACGCCGGCTTGCCCGAACAGACCAAAAAGACCCGAAAAGCCGGAATTGTTATTTCCGCGTGATATGCCAAAACGTAAAAAAGGCAATTCGGATAAAAACAAAATTAATCTGCTTCATGCTTTGTCGCATATCGAACTGAATGCCATAGATCTGGCGTGGGATATTATTGCACGGTTTTCTCCCATGCATACCTCAGAGGATTTCTCTCTGCCGATAGATTTTTATAATGACTGGCTAAAGGTCGCAGATGATGAAGCCAAACATTTCCTGATGCTGTCTGACAGATTATCCGATTTCGGGGCAGCCTATGGTGATCTTCCTGCCCATGACGGATTATGGGAGTCAGCAGAAAAAACTGCCCATGATTTTGCTGCGCGGCTCGCCGTGGTACCGATGGTATTGGAAGCACGCGGCCTCGATGTAACGCCTGACATGATCTCCCTGATGAAAGAACAGGGAGATCAGAAAACGGCTGACATGTTGCAAATCATTTATGATGATGAAATTACCCATGTCCGCGCCGGCACTACATGGTTTCAAAAATGGTGCGATTATCACCAAAAAGATGTAGAAACCTATTTTCAGGAATTGGTCAGAAAATATTTTCATGCCAATTTAAAAAAACCGTTTAATCACCCCGGACGCGAAGAATCCGGCATGATACGGGACTGGTATGAACCTTTAGCGGAAGCAAGTGTGTAAAAAATGTCAGGGAACAAAGTAACTATCATGGATGGCGGCATGGGTCGTCTATTGGAAAAAATGGGCGCACCATTCAGACAACCAGAATGGTCTGCTCTTCCGTTAATAGAAGCGCCGCAATTCGTCGAACAAGCGCATCAAGCATTCATTGATGCGGGCGCACAAATTATTATTACCAATACGTATGCTGTTGTCCCTTTTCATATCGGGCAGGAAAAATTTGATACGGATGGCAGGCGCCTGATAAAACTTGCGGCAGACATTGCAAGACAAACCGTTAAAAAATCAGGAAAGGATGTAAAAATTGCCGGATCACTACCACCCGCTTTCGGATCATATCGTCCCGATTTATTTGATACAGAAAAAGCCGCGGCGATATACTTACCCCTGATAGAAGAGCAGGAACCCTATATCGATTTTTGGTTGGCCGAAACGGTTTCATCAACCGTTGAAGCAAAAACAATTGCGTCGTTTCTAAAAGACAGCAAAAAACCACTTTGGATCTCCTTCACATTAAAAGATCGTGAGGACAGCGGTGACATACCGCAGCTCAGATCAGGTGAATCTATTGATACCGCTTTGCAAACCGCTCTTGATTTAAAGGCTGAGGCGATTTTGTTTAATTGTTCCCAGCCGGAAGAAATTGAACCTGCCTTGCAGATACTATCTGAAAAAGCAGCTCCGATTTCCTATGGCGCCTATGCCAATGCCTTCCCTGCCATGAAAAAAGATGCCTTGGCCAACAGCACAATCACGGAATTACGCGCCGATGCCTGCCCCGACAACTATCTAACCTTTGCCCGTAAATGGCAGGCGGCCGGAGCCGGGATTATCGGCGGATGTTGTGGCATTGGTCCCGACCATATCAAAATGCTGAAAAAGCTTAATTCTTGATAATATTTTCATTATATATCAATAAGATAGCATAAAATAGATCAAATTTTATGTTAAATTAAAACTGCCTTTACCCCGTTTTTATACACTCAGTTTATAAGAATTAGGGGCAAAAATGAGTATCACTTTTCAACAAAAAGCCAATCACAAAACAGAGCAAAATTCTGCAGGCTCCCTGCTTTTAGGCGCCATTTTCGGCGGCCTGACAAGCGAAATGGGACAAGCAATTGATATGGTTTCAGATGCGGCTGAAATCGCTTCTGAATTTCATACTTACCGATACGAGAAATCACATAACGGCCAATTTGCTCTGGGACAAAAAAACAGCATTGGCGGTGCTTTTGCAAATAAAGCTCTGGGAAAAATTGAAGACAAAGCAGATATCCAAAACCGCTACCTGAATCTTGATTATACATATGCCCCACGCCGCGCCGCAGGCCTGCGTATGGCCGCCTGACAGGCAAAAAAAGTTAGCAGTTTCCGTAGGTTATGGTACTCTGTCTAAAGAATGGCAGATTTTAAAACATCCCTTTTGCGTGAAAAATTCGTTATTACATCCGATAATAAGGACGAAGAACCTATTATCGCGTTGAGTAACCGTATTGTTGTTCCGCTTGTCAGTGCAGATGGGATCGATAACGAAACCTTTATTGTCCGCACACAAAACATGCATAGCTGCACCCGCTTTGCCGCCGCCGTTGCCAAGGAATTCTTCGAACGCGGGACAATTGCCAACCGCGCTGCCCCGATGTCATGGGATGACATATGGATGGATGTCATCAAGGGATATGAGCGCGACTGGAACCCCGATATTTGGAGCGCCATATATTATAAAGGCCGCTGTATTTTTCATTACGGAACCCACCATCCGTTTCTCGATATTATTGAACAATGCGACGCCGCCAATCATCAGGAATATGCTGAATCCGTTCTCTTTGCAGAAAAAGCTTTTTCACAGGCGGGGAAAAAAGTTTCGATTGAACATGACTCGAACATCGCTCTCGTCATTTCATCAAAAGAAAATGTGGCCAAATGCGGTATTATCGTGCGGGCAGCCACAGGAGCAACAACTTTCAATTACACGTCACATCCAAGAGAAGATAATCCGCGCCCTATTCATGTTCATACTGTTTTGACTGTGGCGGCTGCTTTTCTGGAAGGAATTCAACTATGTTTTCAGGTTGGTTTATTAAACCGCAAACAGGAATATAAACTGATAGAAAAATATTCTGACGAAGACAGGAAACATAAACGGGCGACTAATCGCCTGGCCAATCTTAGTCGCGCCATAGGCAACTATGAAAATTTTTTCAGTGTCAGCTACAGACCCGATAAACCGGACTTCCGTGATATGGTTCGCAAAGCTGAGGATTTCTCCATAAAAATTCTGAAGCCGCAAATAGAGGCCAAGATTGCGCAAGGCGAACTAAAGGCCGATGACTGGGTAATGTAGTTATACCCTACGCCGCCAAGTCTCTCAGAACATAATGCAAAATACCGCCGTGCTTGTAGTATTCAACCTCATCAAGCGTATCGATGCGTGACATTAATTTCACTTCATCACTTGTACCGTTCGCACGGTGAATTGTCATCGTAATTTCCTGACGCGGTGATACACCTGCTTCAATCCCTGACAGATCAAAAGTTTCAGAGCCATTCAGATTCAACGTATCCCGCGTAACACCTTCATGAAAAACCAATGGCATAACACCCATACCAACCAGATTGGATCGGTGGATACGCTCAAAACTTTCGGCAATAACAGCTTTAACACCAAGAAGTCTTGTTCCTTTTGCCGCCCAGTCACGCGAAGACCCTGTGCCATATTCCTTACCCGCAATAATCACCAACGGGGTACCGTCCTTCTGATATTTCATCGACGCATCATAGATGCTCATCTGTTCACCTGTCGGAATATATTTGGTGTAACCCCCTTCGATATTATCCAGCATCAGGTTTTTAATACGAATATTGCCGAATGTACCGCGCATCATCACTTCGTGATTTCCACGGCGTGCACCGAATGAATTGAAATCTTTAGCGGCAACTTGATGTGCTTTTAAATATTCCCCTGCAGGGCCATCTTGCTTGATCGCCCCTGCCGGAGAGATATGGTCAGTTGTCACACTATCCCCCAGAATAGCCAAAGGGCGGGCCCCTTTAATATCTGATAAACCTTCGGGTGTTTTTGTCATCCCTTCAAAGAAAGGAGGATTTTTAACGTATGTTGATCCGGGAGCCCAGTCATATGTCTCCCCGGAATTATCACCGCCAATTTTTTGCCACTGCTCGGGGCCCTTAAAGACATCAGCGTAACGTTCTTTGAACATTTGCCGCGTCAGACATCCTTCAACAGTTTGTCTGATCTCCTGATTGCTTGGCCAAATATCTTTCATATAGACGTCTTTACCATCTTTATCCTGCCCAATCGGATCATTATATAAATCGATTTTTAGTGATCCCGCTATCGCATAAACAACAACAAGCGGAGGGGACGCCAGATAATTGGCTTTCACATGTGGTGATATACGTCCTTCAAAGTTACGATTACCGGACAAAACACCACAAACAGTCAGATCGTCTTTTTCTATTGCCGTACGAATGGCCGCAGGCAAAGGCCCGGAATTTCCGATACAGGTTGTACAGCCATATCCAACCAAATTAAAACCCAGCGCGTCCAGATCGTCCTGCAGGTCGGCTTTTTCAAGATACTCAGTGACGACTTGTGATCCCGGGGCAAGTGAAGTTTTCACCCAAGGTTTAACTTTCAACCCTTTGGCCAAGGCATTGCGCGCAACCAAACCGGCCGCAACCATAACGTCCGGATTTGATGTATTTGTACAACTGGTAATCGCCGCAATAACAACATCACCATTTTCCAGCGGATATGCCGGACCGTCAGGTGCATCGCGATTTAATGTCTCGATAATTTCCAGTCTTTTATGCGCAGGGATCGGTCCTGCCTCATCAAGCATTTTTCCCTCTTCCCCTGAAGGTTGCAACGATAGGTTATGTCCCATCAAAGTGCGAAATTCTTCTGCCGCCTTCGATAAAGCAATTCTGTCTTGCGGTCTTTTAGGACCGGCAATAGAGGGTTCGACAGAATTCAAATCAAGAGACAATGTTTTTGTAAATACAGGTTCATGTCCCTTTTCACGCCACATCCCTTGTTCTTTAGCATATGCTTCAACAAGTTTGACACGTGCTTCATCACGGCCCGTAAATGTAAGGTATTTAATTGTTTCCTCATCAATTGGGAAAAACCCGCAAGTGGCCCCATATTCAGGCGCCATATTGGCAATCGTTGCGCGGTCAGCCAGAGATAAATTGGCCAGACCGTCACCATAGAATTCTACAAATTTTCCAACAACACCAAGTTGACGCAGCATCTGCACAACAGTCAAAACAAGATCCGTCGCTGTTGCGCCTTCTTTTAAGGCTCCCGTTAATTTGAAACCGACAACTTCGGGAATAAGCATGGATACGGGTTGCCCCAACATAGCCGCTTCTGCCTCAATACCGCCAACACCCCAGCCTAAAATCCCAAGGCCATTAATCATAGTCGTATGTGAGTCCGTGCCTACCAATGTATCAGGATATGCCACCTGTTTATTTGTCTGATCAGTTTCAACCCAAACAGTCTGCCCCAGATATTCCAAATTTACCTGATGGCAAATCCCTGTACCGGGAGGAACAACACGAAAATTATGAAAGGCACCCTGCCCCCATTTCAAAAATTCATACCGCTCGCCATTGCGTTCGAATTCACGTTCGACATTTGCTTCAAAAGCACGTGGCGACCCGAATTCATCCACCATCACAGAGTGATCAATCACCAGATCAACTGCTGAAAGAGGATTAATTTTTTCAACGTCACCACCTAAAGATGCCATAGCTTCGCGCATAGCCGCCAAATCCACCACAGCAGGCACACCTGTAAAATCCTGCATCAGAACACGGGCAGGACGATAGGCAATCTCTTTGGTCGAGGATTTTGTCTTTTGCCAATCGGCTATGGCCTGAATGTCCTCCGTCACAACCGAGCGCCCGTCTTCGTAGCGCAGCAGGTTTTCCAGCAAGACTTTCAGCGAAAAAGGCAGTTTTGAGATATCACCGATTTTTTCTGACGCTTTTTTCAAACTGAAATAGTCATATTCCTTCCCTTCAACCGTTAAGGTTTGGCGGGTTCCCAAACTATCCTGTCCTGTGCGTGTCATGATATCTATCCTGTTCAAATTAAAAGAAAAAAGGCCGCCCGACGCGGGGCAAATCAGAGTGTAGCACGAACCGCAAAGCCCCAAAAGATGCTTACAGATGTAATTTCCCTGATTAAGGCACAAAACACCCTAAATTTTGCCATATTTAAAAGAGATTATAGAAATATAAGAATTACAGTCTTTTATAGCTTCAGTTTGGACTTTTTCTTACACCAATAACCGTTAGATAGATTTTCTCAATTTGTTCACTCCAAGAACACAAAGCCACTGCTCCCTCAGGCAGTGGCTTTAACTTTGCCGGATGTATTGATTATTGCTCGCTTTGCGGGCAGCGGGCACCGATGCTTTCATATTCTTCAAGATTATCAATAGCTTGTTGTCTTTGTTGACGTTCATGATTCATTTGATCTGTATATTTTTTGACAACTTTATTGATTGAATTTTCTATATTTTGCTGAACAAAAGGCAATCGGGCGATTTCGTACGGCCCAAAAGCCGCATCTTGGCTTTTTACAAGCTTAAGAACAGCCTGACCTATAATATTTGTATACTTGTTTACGATTAATTGATCCTCGCGCACGTGTTTCCGCTCATGCGTCAAAACCGCGCTGTGCATACAGCTCCCCTTCGGATATTCCTTTGCGATGTATATTGTCGGATCAATATGAACTTTAACCTCTACAGATTTCAGATATATGCACCCCTGATCTACTTGCTCATATTTTTCATGCATAAAGCCAACTTGATGACTGACCTGAAGCGCCCCGCTCATTAATCCGCTGACATAAGTGTGATGGTTGGGGCCGTAAGGAGAAATGGTATCAACATCAAAGGTATTAAGCTCCGGCTTAGTCTTGGTAAAATCATATTTCACCATGCTTTTCGAGGGCGTAATATTGATTTTCGGCGCCGTTTTGGCATGGCACTCCACCGTCGCCACAACAGGCGTAGGAGCCAAATACAACATACCGGCTGTTAAAAATTCCAATCCAATCAAGATATTGCCCCTCTATAACAATAAATCGGTGCCATATTTCACGAGAATATAACCCAAGTAACTGTTTTCATTATATATCAATTCGTTTACAAAAGCCTAAAGGATTACAAAATTTAGGGAAAAATAATATGAATATATTCCTTGGAAAATTATTGATGCTGGCGCTGGATATCTGCTTCTGGATCATCATTGTTCAGGTCATCATGAGCTGGCTTCTTGCCTTTCAGGTCATTAACCCGAGTAACCCGCAGGCCAGAAATCTTATCCAGCTTTTGCAAAAAGTGACCGATCCCGTCTATCGTCCTTTGCGTAAATTTATCCCGCCAATCGCCGGTATTGATCTGACGCCGATTATTGTAATTTTCGGGATTTCTCTGGCCAAAAATGCTGTCGCATCTGTTTTCTTCTTTTAGAAAGAAAGATAAATAAAAATGAGCGCCCAAATTATTGATGGAAAACAAATCGCCGCCGATCTTCGCAAGAAGATTTCGGAAGATGTGGCAACCTTAAATGCACAAGGACAAAAAGTCGGCTTGGCCGTCATTCTGGTGGGAGATGATCCTGCCTCCCAAGTATATGTGGGAAGTAAAATCAAAGCCTGCGAAGAAGTCGGTATTGAAAGTTTTGAACACCGCATGGCGGATACAGCCACAGAGCAGGAAATCCGCCACGTCATCAAAAATCTGAACAGCAACCCACAAGTCCACGGTATTTTACTGCAACTCCCCCTTCCTGATCATTTATCAGGCGTTCAGGAAGATCTGGTTCAAACAATTGCACCCGAAAAAGACGTCGACGGCCTGACAACCGTGAATGCGGGTAAATTGTTTTTAGGACTGCAGGACGGTCTGGTTCCCTGTACCCCGCAAGGCTCCCTGCTTTTAATTAAATCCGTTGAGAACAATCTCAGCGGTAAAAATGCCGTCGTAATTGGCCGCTCTAATTTATTCGGCAAGCCGATGGCGCAATTGCTGTTACAGGAAAACTGTACCGTAACAACTGCCCATTCCCGCACACAAAATCTGGCAGAAGTATGTAGCCAAGCCGATATTCTGGTTGCCGCAGTCGGCCGCCCCGAAATGGTTAAGGCGGACTGGATCAAAAAAGGCGCTGTCGTCATTGATGTCGGTATCAACCGCCTGCCCCCGACAGAAGATAAACCCAAAGGCCGTTTGGTGGGGGATGTTGATTTTGACACAGCAAAAGAAGTTGCCGGAGCAATTACCCCCGTCCCCGGCGGTGTCGGTCCAATGACCATTGCCTGTCTTCTGGCCAATACCCTAAAAGCAGCCCAAAAATAATATCTTTTATCAGGAACTACTCGTTCCCTCCTTCGTTATGAGTGCAGATGCCTATAACGAGAGGAGATAATGATGAAATTATCACATAAAATTATGATGTTGGCTTTGGCAACGACATTTCCACTTGTTGGCGCCAATGCCGATAGTGAAAAAGTTGTAACCAAAACGACAACAATGGCCGACGGAACGCAGCTGACCGTGACAGAAACCAAAGATGTGAATGAGGCTGCAGATCCCGTCATCATCAAACACACAACATTTTCATACGATAAAAACAAGAACGGCATTATCGAGGCGAATGAGGTGAACTCTTATGTGACACGATACGCTGATAAAAACCGTGATGGTTATATCGACGAAAGTGAAGGTGATTCCATGACGTATTTTTACAACATGATGGATAAAGCACCGGCGGATAATAAAAATTATACTTATTGGGATAAGGATAATGATAAACGTCTGGATGCCAGTGAAATTGAAACCCTTGTTTCCAACACCGGAATCTATAAAAAATGGGATACAAATAAGGACGGAAAAATCGATAGTAGTGAATTCGCTATCGCAACCTTTAAAGCCTATGACGATAATGGCGATGGAGAAATTGATATTAACGAATGGGTTGATGTCGCGATGTAATATGCCACTATATCAACATAGGAACAAAAAAGCCTGCCGCCCCCTGCAGACTTTTTTATTATTCACCCTGCAATTTCGTGAAGCCTTCAACACCGTCAAAGGTATGAAGCATCAAGGCATTGGTGAAATTCATATCAGCCTTATTCAGGTTTGAAATAAGCTGAACGACCTCCGATGTTTTGACATGCTGACCATTTTTACCCTTAAAACGCAGGCTCCAGTTATCGGTACAAAATGTTTCAGGCGCCCCGTTCGGCCATACTTTCACGCCGCGGTTTGAAATAATCGACAATTCAATATTTTCTGTTTGGCATGGCAGAATTTTTGCTGCCAATTCATTTGCCGTTCCTGTAAAGTTTAAACCGATATCAACACCGACACGCTCTTTCTTTTCGTCTTTAATGTCTTTCAGCGGCGGCATGATAATACCTTTGGATTCAGCGCTGTAATTTTCCACTGCCAGAAGAGAAGGCTTTTCACCCAAGCGTTCAATCACGGCCTTGGTAAAATCATCTGTGCCGACTTTTTGTTTACTGACGCCTTCACGGAAAATTTCACCTGTATGAATACCGTCTTCAATTGTTTTCTTCCAAGCATTGTGAATTTTCGTAGCAATATCACCTTGTCCGATATGAACCAGCATCATAACAGATCCCAAAACGAGTCCTGACGGATTGGCAATCCCCTTGCCTGCAATATCGGGAGCAGACCCATGCACCGCTTCAAACATACCAAAATCCGCACCGATATTGGACGATCCGCCAAGACCGACCGATCCTGTCACTTCAGCTGCGATATCCGAAACAATATCTCCATACAAATTAGGCAAAACGATAATATCAAACATGGATGGGTTCGATGCCACCTTGGCCGCACCGATATCGATAATCATGTGGTTTTGTTCGATATCCGTATATTCCTGTCCAATTTCGTCAAAGATTTTATGAAACAGGCCATCGGCCATCTTCATAATATTATCTTTGGTCATACAGGTCACTTTTTTGCGGTTATTGGCGCGTGCATATTCAAAGGCATAACGGACAATCCGTTCTGTCCCCGGACGGGAAATAAGCTTCAGTGACGCCATCACCTGCTGTGACTGGCGGTATTCAATGCCGCCGTAAAGATCTTCCTCATTCTCACGCACAATCACCAGATCCATTTTCGGGTGATGGGTTTCCACAAAAGGATGATAGGACACACACGGACGCACATTGGCAAAAAGCCCCAGTGATTTACGAACAGTTACATTCAGGCTTTTATATCCGCCGCCCTGCGGCGTGGTAATCGGCGCTTTCAAAAAAACCTTGGTACGGCGTAAGGACTCCCATGAGCTGTCCTCAATCCCGCTGGGTACGCCGCGTTCATAAACGGCCTTGCCGATCTCAATTTCCTCAATTGCCAGTCTTGCCCCTGCCGCTTCCAATATTCGCAGGGTAGAATCCATAATCGCCGGGCCGATACCGTCACCGCGGGCAATGGTTATGGGGACATTCTTGGTTGAAGCTGAGGACATGTGATAAAAACCTTTGAAATTAATGCGAATAGCCGTCATTAGTATACGCAGATCAAATTTCTAGTCGAGAAGAAAACTTTATCGTATGTCACACCTTCACCCTTTGGCAGGCGAAAGCCTGAGAGTTATTATGATTATCCTGCTTGGCTGGACATCATTTTCTTTCGCCGATACGACAACAAAATGGCTTTCATTACATGTTCAGGATTTTGAACCAGCCATCCTCCTGACCTTCAGCGGTGCCTTTGGTGCCACTCTTCTGGCGGGCTGGATTTTATTCAAAAAAGGATGGAAGGGATTTTTAAGTTCTAAATGGAAGTGGCTGATCGCACGCGGAATATGTATTGCCGTCACCGCCACCAGCGTGGTGAATGGCGTATCCCATATTCCACTGGCTGATTTATACGGCATTACATTTTCTGCGCCGTTTATTTCGGTCTGTCTGGCTTATATATTATTAAAGGAACAAGTCGGTTGGCACCGCTGGCTGGCGGTCATTATCGGATTCATCGGTGTGTTTATTTTGGTAGGACCTCAATTTAACACGCTGAATATCGGCATTATCTTTGCCATTTCTGCCGCCCTGTCTATCGCCGCAGGAACCATTGTTATCAGAAAAGTCGGCAACAAAGAATATCTGCCATTATTTGTCCTATATCCGTTTATCGGTATTTTTCTAACCAATGCCCCAATGGCGATCGGGCATTTTCATCTTCCGCCTTTCCCTGTTTTAGGCGGGTTTGCCGCCAGCGCGCTTTTTGTGATGGGCGGGCAGATGTTTACAACTTACGCGATATCCCATGCCAAATCGACAGCCTCTGTCGCCCCGTTTGTCTATGTACAGGTTATTTGGGGAACGATATTCGGCTTCTTCCTTTTCGGGGACATACCGACAATTACAACTATTATCGGCCTTGTCCTGATTGTCGGCGCGGGTATTTACATGATCTACCGTGAACAACAATTAAGAAAAAATAAATCTATTCGTTAAATGAATTATAATTTTTTGTTTCATGTGAAACATCAGGTTTTGTTTTTGGTGTCGGTATTTTAGGAAGGACGGAGGAAGAAAAAATTTTCTTGTCTTCACTGCGTTTATAAACATAAATTCCCAGCACCGATAAACCAACAGCCCAGATAGTACTAAGTGAGGCCATCCCCTCCAGCACCAGCGCCGCGTTTTGCGTTTTAAAAATCATTACATAGGCAATACCAAACATCTGCGCCGCCCATGTAAAGGCCATCAAATACCCGAAAGTCGGACGCATACGGCGTACATATTTATCGTCCGAGGCGATTTCTGCGCGCAGGGATTGGTTAATCTCTGACAGGCTGGCTTCGAATTCACGCATGTTAATCTCTGCCATAGTCTCGGCATGTCTGTTTGCCTCCGCCATTTGTTCGGGGGAAATCAGACCACCTGCCAGCGCCCCCTCCACTTCTTCCAGCGCTTTTGTGGCGCTTTGTGCCGCCGGATGATCAATACCGCCCAAGGCTCGCGCCGCGAATTCAATCAAGATCGGCAGGCCGATTTTTCCCAAGATAGATGTCAACATTTACGCCTCCACCAAACGGTAAAAAATATGACGGCCAATGGTTTTAACCGGCGCTTCACCGCGTGCCCAATAAGGACTGACATAATCAGCATGGTAATGGGTTGCACCATTGGTATTATCCTTTAAAGCCCCAATCACCGCACGCCGCGCAATGCGTAGACAAGTTGCAAAATGAATATTGCTGTCGGTG
>DAOPJS010000007.1:0-14165 GCA_035399785.1 Alphaproteobacteria bacterium | reverse complement strand
GGATCTTCCTTGGCAACGCCGATGCTGGCGGGTAAAGCACCACCACCTGTGAAACCGGTTACCGGCGATCCGAAAGGAACCGGCTCAACCATCAAGTCATCGTCACAGTCATAGTCAGCTTGTGAAGAGGCCGCAATCAGCGCCAGTTTCCCGGCTGCAATCATGTTGTTTTCAGCGACGGTTCGTTTTGTCACTTCCGACATCGTCTTAACGGGACCTTTCATCACGGTCATTGTGGAGGCACCGATCAGTCCCACCATGCCGACTGCGCCGAAGAGCATCATGAAGACGTTCCCAGACTCATTTAATCTGCTACTTAGTTTGTTTTTGGTATCTTGCCTAAAAAAACTCACGTCGTGCCCCCTAAAAAAATATAGATGTACCCTTTAAATGTACCATGCAAAAAGTTAACAAGATCTATAGATATCTGCCTTTAGCGATAAATTTTATGTAAATTGCAAATAATTCTCCGAAAGGATTTTTCGGCTTTTTGACCCCCAAAATTCACACAAAATCAGTAAAAATAACTTAACTATTTGATTTAAAATGAAAATTTTTAGAAAAACACAGCGAAGAAAACGCAAGAAAAATGAAAAAATCGGCGAATAAGGCCGATAAAATAGTATCAGAAAAAAACTGCTTTTTCAGGCAAATTTTTACACAAAAAGCAAATTTAGGCAGAAAACGAAGAATAAAGAGGGTTAATAAACAGAATTATCCCTTAATTATCCTCATTCTTTTTCTGTTTTGCAAAGCGTTGGATATACATGGAGCGGAAGTCCACGGGGCTCAGCTGCAGGGGCATATATCCGCCCGAATTCGTGGCATTTGCCAAAATCTGCCGCGCGAAAGGAAACAGCATATAGGGCACTTCGACGAATAACAGCGGGTGATGTTTTGCTTCTTCCAGGCCGTTAATTGATACCGCGGCGGCGTAAAGCACTTCGGCAAGGAACATGGTCTGTTCGCCGCGTTTGGCGCTGGCGCTGACATTCAGGGTTACTTCATAAAAATGTTCGTAATCCTCGTCCTCCAGCTTTTTGACATCAATCATGATGTTCATATCCATTTCAGGGCGCTGGTCGACTTTTTTCAAGATCAACGGGGCGTTCGGATTTTCGAACGACATGTCCTTTAAGTATTGTTTGTGAATTATAACGGGAGATTGCGGAACATTGCCGATATCTTCTTCCGGTGTGGCGTCAGTCATAATAAATTATATTCTTTGGTTATTCGGTTACTTATTTAAGGGAACACTAAAGGGATTTGGAATCATTATCCAGTCTTTCCTTTTCCTTGGTTACTTCCTCGTAATCCCCTTCAATAATATCTCCGTCGGCATTACGGCGTTCCTGATAGGGGCTTCCCGAAAAGCCGCCTGCACTGAAATTGCCGTATTTTGCGGCAAAGGGGCGTAAAAATCTGCGCACGGCGGGCACCAGAAGCAAAAAACCCATCGTATCGGTGACAAATCCCGGGGTGAGAAGCAGTGCGCCTGCAACGACAAGGCACAGACCGTCAAAAAGCTCGTTCAGGGGTAAGGTGCCGCTCATAAAATTCCGGCGCGCTTTTAATAAAGTGCTTAATCCCTGCATTCTGACGAGTGTGCCGCCGATTATAGCGGTCAGGATACAAAGAAGTAATGTCTTAAAAACGCCAATTTCTTCGCCGACATTAATGAAGGCGTAAACTTCAGCCAGTGGAATGATGACAAATAATATTAAAAACGGCATGATCTTTATGCATTCTCTTTCTTCTTGGTGTCAGGTGCTTTATAACCTTGATAGAAACAGGAATAAACCAGATTTAAGGAAATATTATGTCCGCTGACATTTTACTTTATGCCCTTATTGCCGCCGGACTTGTTTTTTGGCTGAAAAGTATTTTGGGTACCCGTGATGAGGATGATTTACCGCCCAAGCGCCCGATGATTTTTTCCGATCCCGATGAAGACGATCATGAAGATGTACCCAGAAGCGCAAGGGAAGGCAGTAATGTTGTGGCGCTGGACGCCCTGATGGCGCCGCCGCCCTTGGCAAAATTGCCGCGCCATATCCGTATTGATAACAAGACCACAGAAAATGCGCTGGAAGAAATTATCAAAGCCTATCCAGATTTTGATCTGCAGCATTTTGCTTCCGGCGCCGAGCAGGCCTTCCAGATGATTATCGAAGCATTCGCCGATGGCGATCTGGAAACGCTGAAAGATTTATTGGCTGATCCTGTTTATCAGGCATTTGAAAAAGCCATTCTTGACCGCCGCTCCCGCGAAGAGAGTGTTATCACCGAAATACAATCGATTGATAAGCTGGATATTATTGAAGCGGCTCTTAAAGAAAATATCCTGAAAATAACCGTGCGATTTACCGCGCGTGAAATTTGTGTTATTCGCGATAAAGACGGCGAAATTGTTTCTGGTGATCCCGAAAAAATCACCCAGATGGTTGATGTATGGGTGTTTGGCCGCGACATGACATCAAGCGGGCCCGAGTGGTATTTATACGAAACCCGCGATGATGAAATCGAAGATCACAAAACCCCCGTTCCCGAAAGCGGAAAAGATAAGAAATAATGATTTTAAAGAAAAAAGCATTTCTGGTTTGTCTTGCTGTTTTATTAAGTGGCTGTGCGGGGACGGCGCCTGTGGAGACATCAAAGAAAGCCGCGCCGCTTAATTTAAAACAATCAAATTTTCAAAATCTTCCCGGATGGGATCAGGAAAATTTCCAGAGTTTGGGGCAAGCCTATAACCGCAGCTGTGGCCGTATTCTTAAAAAAGATTCACAAAGTCTTTTTGGCGCAAATGATAGGTTCGGCAAGATGCAGGAATGGCAAATTGCCTGTCGCCAGTTCGCCAAAATAAACCAGAATAATGCAGGCGATATCCGCCGTTTCTTTGAACAGAATTTTATTCCCTATAGCGCCATGGCAGGCAGCGATCCCGAAGGACTGTTCACCGGATATTACGAAGCGGGTTTGAGAGGATCTAAAACCAAAAAAGGAAAATATATCTATCCGCTGCGCGCGCGCCCTGATGATTTGGTGATGGTTGATCTGGGTGAATTTCGTGAAGAGCTGAAAGGCCAACGTATTGCCGGACGTGTTAAAGGCGGAAATTTAAAACCATATGAAACGCATGGAGAAATACTGGCGGGTAAATTGCCGAAAGATCAAGATAAGGCGCTGGTCTGGGTGGATAGCCCCGTTGATGCGTTTTTTATCCAGATACAAGGATCAGGCGTTGTTATGATGGATGACGGATCGGTCATGCGCGTGGGTTATGCCGGGCAGAACGGACATCCGTATTATGCGGTTGGCCGTGAATTGGTGAAGCGCGGCGAATTGTCAAAGGATGAGGTTTCTTTGCAAACAATTCGCCAATGGATGGAAACCCATCCCGATCAGGCACAAGAATTAATGATCACCAATAAATCATATGTCTTTTTCCGCCAGTTGGAGGGAGAAGGACCCGAAGGCGGCGAAGGTATTGCTTTAACGCCCACCAGATCACTGGCGATTGACCGTTCGATTATTCCCTATGGCATGCCTGTCTGGCTGAGCGCTGAAAACCCTGTGCGGGGACAGGCGCCGATTAACCGTTTGATGGTAACGCAAGATACGGGCGGCGCAATTCAAGGGCCGGTGCGCGGCGACTTTTTCTGGGGCTATGGCGCGCAGGCCGAAAGAATGGCGGGCCCGATGAAATCAAAAGGACGTTACTGGTTTTTACTGCCTAAAAAACTTTAGATTTTTTCTTTAAGTGAAAATGATCTGCCGACAAATATTGTAAAGGCAGCGACAGTCATGAACATTCCCAATTGCCAGCTTTGCCAGACGCCATATCCCGTCAGTGAACAGCAAAAACAGGCAATGAAGACGGCCAAATATAAACGGCGCGCATCCGGATTTTCTGTTCTTTCAATGGATCTGAATATATAAAGCAGCAGGGCAATTCCCAGTAAAACACCGATGATACCAAATTCTGCCCAGATTTGCAGAACGGCGTCATGGGCGTGAAGGGCGCTGTCTGCTTTTTGATATTCCATCCAAGTGTCTGATTTCATGAACCGCAAAGAGCCGATGCCATGGCCGTAAATAGGACTTTGAATGGCTTTTTCCGCTGCGTAATTCCAGACATCAAACCGGTGAATAATACTGGCCTGACGAACCAGATAATTACCGTTAACCAGCATGTCTTTATTAAGGGACGCTTTGATCGGTCCGATGGTAAAAGGAAGGATCAGGCAAAAGACAACAATCAGTCCCATTAAAACACGGCCGAAAATTTTATTTTTTACGGGGAATAGTAAAAGGAAGGTAAAACCGACCAGAAGGCATAGTTGGGATGTCTGACTTTCGGTCAGACTGAATGCATAAAGGGTAACAACCGTCATAAGAGAAAGCAGGATTATTTTTATCTTCTTTGCCAGTCCCGATTTAGCGATGAAGAAAACGCAGGGCACCATAAATAGAGACAAAACAACGTAGGCGCGGTTTAGTTTGAATGAGGCAACTTCTGATCCTGTAAAAAAGTGAATGATTTGATGATCGGTCAGTTTTTCACTGGCTAAAAAAGCCAAAAGTAAGAAAACAATTGCGATTAATCCTTTGGCAAAAGGCAGGGCGGAAGGTATTTGAATTTTTCGTGCTGCCATTATCAGGAAAAGTCCCGGAATAAAAATGATTAATAATTTGACGGATTTCTCAACGGGGAATTCCTTATTGGGTGACCAGAGCGTGCTGATCAAAGCGAGCAGGATAATAAGACCAAAGAGGATTACTTCTGCTTTGGGAATTTTTAAATATTGCTTTTGTTTAACAGCAAAATAAGTAAAAAACCCAAGTCCGAAAATGCTTGGTAAAAAAGCCAGCAGCCGCGGCGCAAGAACACCGGCAGAAAATATAAAAAATAATGATCCGATAAAAACAGCAGAAGTTTTCAGAGATATGGCAGGGGAGGAGTTTTGTATCATGGGGGTTATTTCAGCGTCTGCCTAAAATTAATACAAGCGTAAAGATGGATTTATCGTTAGACTGTCCATAGTTAGTTTGTCAAAGAAATCTTGGAAATAACGTCATTTTGAAGAAATTCGTACAAAGCGGCTTCAAGGGGTTGACCCGTCATATTGTCGGCGGGGCGGCAGGCGGACTTATGCTGAATATTGTTAATCAGGCGTTCTTGCTGGGCATTACCATGGTTTTGACCCGTATCATGAGCCCGTCCGATTACGGGCTTTATGCGGTTATTTTATCGGTTATGTTACTGCTTGCCTTGCCGTTCAGCGGCGGATTTCCAATCTTTCTTATGCGCCATATCGGCGCGGCTATTGCCAAAGACAGATATGATCTTTTCCGCGGGCTCATTCAGAAGACCTTTATATGGATTGTCGGGGCGGGGATTACCCTTATCTTACTGACCTATTTTGCCTTGCCGCATATTGTCGGCGCGCAGGCTTATTATTACCGTATCGGCCTGGGGCTGGTTATATTGCCACCTCTTTTGCTGTTTTTTGATACCTTGCTCAGAGCCATGCGGCGTGTGGTTTTAGGGCGTTTCCCCGAATTCTTTATACAGCCGGCAATTTTATTTTCGCTTCTGGCTTTTTTGATGATCAGCGGGGTTGCGGCGATGCCGGTTCAAGCGGTATTGGGATTTCATATCGCCAGTTATGCCATTGCCCTGTCTGCAGGATTGCTCATCCTTTATTTTTGCCTGCCTGATAAATTGAAAACAGCACAACCTGCTTACGACACAAAAGAGTGGATCAAAAGCGCTTTGCCGTTAATGCTGGCGGTTGGTCTGGTTGTTGTGAATTCCAACATTGATATTGTTATGGTTGGTGCGTTGGCAGGGGATACGGAAGCCGGGCAATACCGCGTGGCCACACGTATGGCGGGTTTTGTGCTGTTTTTTCTTTTTGCCTCCAATAATGCTGTTGGGGCGATTGTGTCAACGAAGCATGTCAAAGGAGAACACGGAGAGTTGCAAACGCTTTTAACCGCTGTCGCCCGTGCCATGATGCTGGGGACGCTGCCGATCGCGCTTATCCTGTGGATTTGGCCGCAGGAAATTCTCACCCTGTTTTTCGGCAGTGCCTTCGCAGCGGGAGCAAGCGCGCTGGTTATTTTAAGCGCTGCCAATTTTTTCAGCGTATCTATGGGACAGGTCGGGCATGTCATGTCCATGACGGGACAGGAAAGATATACGGCCTATGCCGCGTTAATGGCGATGGTGGTAAATATTGCCCTGAATTATCTTTTAATTCCCCATTACGGATTAACGGGGGCGGCCATTGCCACAGGCAGCAGCACGATATTCTGGAATGCTTTGCTGGCCTATTGGACAGCCAAAAAAACGGGATATCACTGCAGTATTTTAGGCGTGATCGGCAAGTAGTTTCTTGAGCGCCTCTTGATCTTTTTGATAGAAGCCAGCCCATTTTGTTTTATCCTCATGACTGAGCGGGGCAATAACAGTTTTTTTACTTCCTAATACATTTCGCGTCAGGCCGATTTTTTTTAAAAATGCTGCGACAGCGTCCATGTCATGATTGCGTAAAAACAATCTGGTTTTTTGTGCAAGCTTTGCCAAAAATGAAGAAGCGGGAGCCTCCCTCGCGCCGCCGATTTTTTCCTGTGCGACAGTGATATTAAATAAATCAGGATTGATTTTTAAGAAGTCCGAAATTTTTTTAAAGGTGTTTTCAATACCGTTTTCAGTATCAAAGATATCTTCGGATTTTAATATTAAAAAATTTTTCATTGGAAAATATTCAAACCAATGCGCCAGTTGGCGGGCATATAATCCACGCTTAAAAGCATGTGGATGATGCGTCATAAAATCGTCAAAACCTTTGTATTTCTGCGCTATTCCGCTTTGGAACATCATTTGATATTGGGAATAGGCACGGGCGACGGGATCGCGCAAAATAACAATAAAATGCATGTCGGTATAATCGGTTTTAATACGCGGAGCGGTTTTTTCATCATAAATATAATTGGGCGTTATTTCGCCAATCGCGATATGATTTTCTTGCGCGCCTGTAAACCATTTTTCGTACCAAGATAACCCACGGTCATAATATTCATCAAAAAAATGAATTTCTTTTCTGTCTTTCGGCACAAAAACCTGCGGATGATTTAGCAGTTGTCTGTGGAGCCATGAGGTTCCGCCTTTTTGAACACCGATGCCGATAAAATTTATTTTATTCATGATATTGACGATAGTTTTGAGCGGATAAAGAGTAACAGCTTCCGCGGAATAATCAGGGATATGAATGTTCTGAAAACACCGATCCAGCACCATATATCCAGCGGATTAAAATATTTCATTTGTGTCCGCAGCTTTGACAGCGCACTGCCGCGGCGGTTAACAGCCGTAATTTGATTCGGATATATTTCCTTATTCACAAAAACATCAATCAGGTTATTCACGCCGAAATGCCGATCAATACGGCGCCACATCTCATAATCTTCGGAATATTTGAAATCAGGATTATAAAGACCGACTTTTTCAAAAACATCGCGGCGGATCATCACTGAAGGATGTGCCAGACAGTTTTTGACTTTTAATGTTTGTGAAACCCTTTTTGCGCCGACAGGGTTTTTGAAATAGAAAAGTGTTTTGCCGCTTTTTTTATCAAAAGCGCGCAGCTGCGTCCCCAAAAGGCCGATATCCGGATGGGATTCCATATATTCATATTGCGCTTTCAAGCGTCCGTTATTGACGGTATCACCCGCGTCCAGACGGGCGATATAGCGGTAATTTCCCTCCATTATGCGCATAAGACCGGCATTTAATGCGCCGATTAGGCCCAAATTTTCGTTTAACCGCATTAAAGTCGCTTCAAAACCGCTTGGGATATCGGGCAGGGTGATTGCGGTTTTGCTGCCGTCATCGACAATCAGGATGTCCGCCAACGGATCATCCGCAAAAACCGAGGCCAAAGTTGTTTCCAGCCCTTGCTGATCATTAAAGACACAAATAAGATAGCAGATAGAATTTGGGGAGGGGGTCATAAGGACTTTTCTTACCGTCAGTTTTACTAAACAAGTTGTATCATAATGGCTTCGAACGACAAAACAGCAAAGAATACCCCCATTCGCGTTTTGCATATTGCGTTTACGATGCATGCCCGCGGCACTGAAACATGGTTGATGAATGTTTTGCGGCGAATGGATCGCAGGCGTATTGCGATGGATTTTGTCACAATTGTCGATGAGGTCGGCATTTATGACGATGAGATCAAGGCGCTGGGCGGGACATTGCATGCCTGCCCGCATCCGCAAAACAGAGGGGCATTTTTACGCGCCTTTCGCGAAGTGCTGGAAAAGCACGGCCCCTATGATATTGTTCATGCGCATCCTTATACCATGTCGGGATTGATCCTTTTGCAGGCGGCGCGCGCGGGGGTTCCGGTTCGTATCGTGCACAGCCATACCGACCGTCGCAAGGCGCGACGGGATAAATCAATTTTTAAACGGATTTATGCCGCCACTATGCGCCGTTTGATAAAACGGGTGGCCACTTACGGAATAGCCGCCAGCAAGCAAGCCGCCGAGGCATTATTCGGCCCTAAATGGCAAAACGATAAACGCTGGAATGTGATGTATTGCGGGATAGATTTAAAACCTTTCGAAAAACCGCCCGAGAGCGATATTCGTCAAAAATTGGGCATTGCAGCTTCGGCCAAGATTATCGGCCATGTCGGCAGTTTTCATTTTGAGAAAAATCATGATTTTCTGATCAGGCTTTTTGCCGAAATGGCGAAGAAGGATTTAAAACTGATTTTACTTCTGGTTGGTGACGGGCCTTTGCGCGATAAAATACAGCAAGATGTCATCAAGTTGGGGCTGGAAGACCGCGTTGTTTTTGTCGGTGTTACGCAGCATATTCCCGAATTCTTATCTATTATGGATGTATTCCTTTTTCCGTCTTTATTTGAAGGGTTGGGGTTATCATTGATTGAGGCACAGGCAGCGGGCCTGCGCTGCCTTGCATCCGATGCCGTGCCGCGTGAGGCGGCGGTGAATGGGGATCTTGTCACGTTTATGGAACTGGGGGATGACATCGATGCCTGGGCGAAGGCCACAAAAATCCTTCTGGAGCAAAACAAGCCTGACAGGCAAAAATCCCTGGAAATTGTCAAGAAGTCCGAATTTAACATTGATCATAATGTTACGATGCTCTGTTCCCTTTACGAGACGCTTTGCGGCCATACAAGGCAGGGTAAAGCATGAGCCGATCTCCTGATTTTTTTATTGTCGGTGCGCCGAAATGCGGAACGACTTCGCTTTACAGTTGGCTTCGGGAGCATCCCGATATTTTTATGCCCGAAGAAAAAGAGCCACATTATTTCGCCCAACATTTATCTGACCGTTATTGCCGCGTCAGGAACGAGGCAGATTATCTGGCGCTTTTTAAATCTGCGGAAGAGCATCAGCTATGCGGCGAGGCGTCTGTTCTTTACGGTTTTTACCGCGATAGTATCAAGGAAATACTGGCGTTTAATCCCGAGGCAAAAATTATTTTCATGATCAGAAACCCGGTTGATATGGTGCAATCCTATCATGGTCAATTGTTGGTTAATCTGGAAGAGGATGTAACAGATTTTGAAAAAGCATGGCATCTGCAGGAAGAACGTAAAATAGGAAAGAGCTTTCCAAAGACATTTCGTGATCCGAAATTATTGCAATACCGCCAGATATGCGCATTGGGCATGCATTTACGGGATATCTTTCTTTTGGTGCCCGAGGCGCAGCGGCACGTTGTTATATTGGATGATTTGGCCGCAGATCCCGAAAAAACATATAAAGATGTTCTGGATTTTTTAGGGTTGAAAGATGACGGGCGTCAAAAATTCGATGCAGCAAACGAAGCGGCCGCGCTTCATTCCCCTTTTTTGCAGCGTCTGCGCACCAGCCAGTTTTTACCTGTTAAAATTTTCAGACGGTTATTGAAAAAGATTTTACCTTCGTCTTCTTTGGAAAAACTAAATATAAAGAAAAAAGGCCGAAGCGATCTTTCAAAAAAATTCAAACAGGAATTACAGGAATCTTTTGAGAGCGATATCAAGGTTGTTGAAGATTATCTAAAGCGTGATTTCCCGCATTGGCGAAATATATGATAAATACGATTAAAAATATCCTGAGAAACAGTACCCTTAATCACTTAAGGCGCAAGTTAATTCTGAAAAAACAGGCGAGGAATCTTTCAGGAAAACCACCCGAAGAAATATTTACCAATATCTATAAAAACAATACATGGAACGGCAAGGAAAGTATTTCGGGCCAGGGATCGGATCTGTCTGAAACGTCTATTTTGCTTGATAAGCTGCCTGCTTTTTTAAAAAAATATAATATCAAAACAATGATTGATTTGCCCTGCGGCGATTATAACTGGATGCGGCATCTGGAGTTTAATTTTGATCAATATACCGGAGTTGATATTGTCGGCGATATCATTGAAAAAAATAATCAGCGTTTCGGCAGCGACAAAAAAATATTTAAACAAAAAAATTGCCTGATAGACGATATAGGCAGTGCCGATTTGTTATTTTGCCGTGATCTTCTTATTCATTTCAGCCAGAAAGATGTTTTTCGTTTTTTTGAAAATTTAAAGAATGCTGATATCGAATATATTCTTACGACCCATTTTCTTAGTGGGGAGAATATTAATATTGTGACAGGCCAATGGGCACCAATTAATTTGTGTGCGCCGCCGTATAATTTCCCGCCGCCGATAGACTATATTCTGGAGGAAACCAAGATGTATGGCGGGCAATACAGCAAAATAAAAGCCATGGCTCTATGGCGCATGGCAGATATTAAAATTCGTTCTTAAAAAAAATTACAGGTCAGAGGCAGATTCCTGAGGCTCTTCTTCGGTAATTTCTTTCGGCGTATCTGCCAAGGCACTGTCTTCGCGTGCGGTAAAGCCGCTTGAGAAATTATCCGTCGTTTCCGATCCGCCCGCCGCCGGTAGAATTTCATTCAGGAAAGCAGGATCATCGGAGTTTTGATCTTCTGCCGCCAGATCATAGATTTCCTTAAAGCTGAGGGAATTATCTGTTTGTGCTTCCTGCGCATCGGCGACAGTGGTTATTTTCTGATGCTCATCAGAAATACCCTTATAGATCGGCACCCCAATAAAGCTGATCAATAAAAGCGCCATACAAGCATAGATAAAACGTACCATCGAAAAATCTCCCTTTAATAAATTTCTGCGGGATTTCGAAAGAAGCTTTGAAGAAGAAACTTAAGGACTAAAAAGTGTCCTCAACCCATTCTCCCATTCCTTTCATATCGCGGCCCGCGCCGTCCAAAGTATTACTGCAACCACCAAGAGCAATTGTTGCCAAACACAAAGTCATCAGGAAAAGCTTAGAATTGATTGTCATGGGAAACTCCTTAAAAATTATTCTATTAAGCTGTATCAAAAATGATGCCTGCTTAAAAGGTCTTCCATTTATTTATACAATCATAATCGGGCTGTAATTTAGTATTAATGTCCCAGTATTCTGCGCCTTTCAGGGCTTTTTTATTGACTCAAGTTTTCTGCCTGCCTAGACTTCGGTAGTCGTTAAAATTACCCTACATAATAATTTTAACAATTACCATAACTTAATTACAAACTTTGGAGGAATCACTATGGCACATCCGGCTTTCCAGCTGAAAAAAGCTAAAAATGATAAATATTACTTTGTTTTGACGGCAAAAAACGGACAGGTTATTGCGCAGTCTGAGATGTATAATTCCAAAGATGCAGCGGAAAACGGCATTCAATCCGTTAAAACCAATGCACCGCAGGCAGAAATTGACGATCAGTCAGAAGCAGCCTGATTTCTATCAGGGATTATTATGAAAGAGGAAGCCGCCTTCTTGTTGTAGGCGGTTTTTTTCGTCTATTGCCCGCAGGTTTTATCTATAATACGCTTTTGTGGTCATGCGTCGTTCTCAGCTTTTTGCCATTATTTATCTGATTATTATTGTGAGCCTCTCATACGGCTATGCCATTGGTCATTTTCATTGGTGGCCTTATGACACCTTCCAAAAAATCGAGGATATTATTACAGATGCCCAAAAAGGTGAAACAACCCTTGTTGAAAATATCAAAAGCGATTTGAATATTGAGCCTTTGCGCTTTACCCAAAAAATATATTTGGGCCAGGATAAACTGGCCAAGGCAAGTGACATTGTGATGAAGGCGGATCATGTGGGCTTTAATTCGCGCCGCGCTCTGCCAAAATACCGCTCAAACATGGAACGCGGGGCGTGGCTGATTTACGGCGCTTTTGATTTTAATGAAACGCTATATGGTGTTATTCTTATTAATCACATAGGCGAAATTATAAAAGCGTGGCCGCTCTCTCAGGAAAATATGCCATGGAGCATGGAAGATGATAATTTTCTTCCCGGACAAGGGCTAAAACTTTTGGCTGATGGATCTTTTCTGACAATTCTTGGCGGCGGTGAAACTGTCGGCGCGTTAATTCGAACAAGTTGGTGCGGTAATAATATTTATTCAGTTGGTGAGCATGTGCATCATACAATTGCCAGTGATGGTCAGGGAAAATTATGGACATTGGATAACCAGAGAATAACCGCCCTTTCTGAGGTTGATGGTAAAGTTTTGGAGAGTTTTGATACTTTTGAAATCATGAAGGCCAATCCGGATTTATATATTTTTGAAATTCGGTCTGATATTGGCCATAAAGGATGGTTCCGTGGTGGCCGTTCAGAATATGACGAAGATCCGTTCCACCCGAATTCCATAGATCCTTTGACAGAAGAATTGGCGCAATTTTATCCGCAGTTTCAGGAAGGTGATTTACTCATCAGTATGAGGAATATCAATCTGGTCTTTGTTTTGCGGCCAGCTACCAAGAAAGTCCTATGGTATCGCCAAGGTCTTACCAGCAGGCAACACAGCGCCAGATGGAATAATCAAGGAACCATTACGGTTTTTAATAACCGTCCCGATTTTGACAGGTCGGATATTACAGAACTTTCTTTAGCAGATCATTCTGCAAGGGCGCTTGTGAGCGGACGTGACTATGGGATTTACTCCCACAGACGGGGAGATCATCGATATTTGGACGATGGCAGTGTTTTAATTGTTTCTGCTAATCAGGGACGATTATTGCATATACTTCCGGATGGATCTGTCGGGTTTGATTTTTTCAATGTCTATAATGATAATAAAGTCTTGCGGATACAAAATGCTGAATACGTTACTGATGAAGAAGTAGAGAGATTTAACAGATCATGCGAATAGGGCTGATATTTCTGATCGTTGTTATTTTGTTTATGCCATTTCAGGCGCAAGCGTATATTGGCCCCGGCATAGGCTTGATGTTGATTGGCGGTGTCTGGGGATTTGTCTTATCAGTTGTTTTTTCTATTGCCATGATTTTTTGGCGGCCGCTTTTCTCCTTTTATAAAAAAATAAAGAACAGATTTTCTAAAGATGACAGCCAAGCAGAACCAGAAGAAAAAGAGTGATTATTCTTTTGCGGATAAAGCTGTCCATCATATGGCGCTTGATTCAGATTATCTCAAGAGAACCTGTTTCGAATTTGATACCGTGCTTGCGGGTAAGGCCGAGTTTGACCCCGAATTATCTCATTCTGTCTTTGTAACGGGTTTGGCACGTTCGGGCACAACGATTTTATTAAACGCACTATATTCTACGCAGGCTTTTGTCAGCTTGACTTACCGCGATATGCCGTTTGTTTTATGCCCTAATTTCTGGCGTAAAATGACCAGAAGTTTTTGGAAAAAATCTGAGAAAAAAGAACGCCTTCATGGGGATGGTATTGAAATTGATTTCGATAGTCCCGAAGCATTTGAAGAGGTTTTCTGGCTGACTTATGCAAGACAGGAATTTTTCGGAAAAAATTATTTGCATACCGATATTGTTAATCAGGAAGTGCACAAAAAATTTTCCCGATATATATCTAATATCATCAAAAGCCAGCCGGAGAAAAAATCGAACCGTTATCTTTCCAAAAACAATAATAATTTTTTGCGCTTGGAATATTTATCGACGCATTTCCCGTTATCAACGATTATCGTTACATTTCGCAATCCTTTGGATCATGCCATGTCGTTGTTCAATCAACATCAGAAGTTTAAAAAACTGCAATCGGAATCGCCTTTTTTGT
>DAOPJS010000006.1:0-15229 GCA_035399785.1 Alphaproteobacteria bacterium | reverse complement strand
CGCCAAACCATCCATACCATCAAGCATATTAATGGCGTTCATCAGTAAAACCAGACAGGTCACGGAAAACACTTTGGCAAACCATCCCAGATGAACATCGCCAAAACCATAAAGGTTTCCGAGATTTTCAATCTCCCCCTGACAGAAAATAACAATATAACAGGCCAGCCATATTTGTATGACAAAACGCGCCCAGGGATGAATATGAAATTTATCATCGAGCGCGCCGATAATAAGAAGAAGCAAAACCCCGCCAAAAAGCGGTGAGAGCAACATCAGTGACGGCAAGTCAGCCATATAACAAAGCACGGCAAACACAGGAACAATAATAAGACCGCCGACAAGCGGCACCGCCCCGTCATGGATTTTACGCCCGCCCGGTTTATCGACCAAACCGACTTTGCCGGCAAGAACAATACCGATTTTAAATAACGCCAAGGATGCCCAGAAACCAACAAGGGCAATAAGAATTAATTGTGATGTTTCCATGAAAAATTTATTCGCCTGCTAATGCATCCGCCATATCAGAATAAAACAGATTATAGATATCATCGCCGAATGCAAAGACAGAAACAGCAATTGCCAATGAAATACCTGTGGCGATCAAGGCATATTCAATAGCGGTTGCACCGCCTTGGCAGGAAAGAAACGCGAGAATTTTTTTCATCTGAACCCCGTTTTTATTGTTATTATTCCCATTTTAACATGGCTGAGCCCGATGTGAGCCTTTTTTCTTGGCACGATCTAAAAAACGCTTTGGTATCAATGCATTAGATGTTTCGATTGGCAGGCAAAACGGCCCTGAACGGAGCAAATCCGCCAGATAATGCGCCGCCATGACTGACCCGACCAGACCGTGAGAGCCAAAAGCGGCCGATATGAACATGTTATCATGTTCGGGAACCGCTCCGACCACAGGGAAGCGATCATTTGTTGCCGCGCGCATGCCGGCACGCCCCGCCGTAATTTCAAAATCTTCGTTTTGAAATATCGCCACATTTTTTTTCAGGTTCATCACATTATCTTGATGATTTTCTTCCGTGACTTCGGTATGGCGAACCCATTTTTCAAAGGTTGCCCCGATCATATGAGATCCCTCATATGCCTTTGATATGTATCCGCCGTAATGAAGATTACATTTTAGATTTTTTGTATTTTCCGTTGAGGTGATTTTTGTTACCTGCCCTCTGACCGCATCAAGCGGCAACCAGGATAAAAAATCAAAATCTTTAATTGCAGGACCACAGGTCAGTATGATTGCATCTTCTGTGAATTTTGATAAATCATCAATTTCAGAATTGAAATGCACCTCTATATCACGCGCATAAAATTCACATAGTTTCTGCGGTGAAACCGATCCTGAATCGGGAAGGTAAAGTGCGTCATAATCAATTTTTATGCCGGCGATTTCCGATGCCTGTGCGGACGATAAAACAGCTATATGGTTTTCATGCCACAGCCAGTTTTTTGCCATGGCACGATAACGGGTTTCCTTATCGGGATCATTCATCAAATGCAGCGCGCCGCAAGGCACGTAATTAACCGCATCCCCCATTTGTTTCACAGTACGAATAAATTGCGCATAGGCAGGAGCAAAAAAATCTGACAAATTATCACGAAGCTTTGAAAATCTTGGGTTATAAAGCCCAAGCGTATTACCCGACGCACCGCTTGCAAGAGTATCCGCCGCTTCATAAATTACAGGATCATAACCATATTGCTTCAAGACATATGCGCAAGACGTTCCCGCTAGACCACCGCCGATAATGGCAATGCGGGCGCCTTTTTTTAACGGCTGCTTGGATGGTTTTTCCTGTCCGTCATATCTTCCAGCAATCATGTCACGCTTATGACCGAAACCTTTTTGTTTTTGCACAGAAAAACCCGCAGACGCCAGAGCGCGGCGCACATCCCCCGCCGCCGTAAACGTGGCATAGCTTGCCCCGGCCGCTGAAAGCCGCGCCATTTCCCTAAAGACAATATCACTCCACATATCGGGGTTTTTTGCCGGCGTAAAACCATCCAAAAACCAGCAATCCACCTTTGCCTCAAGCTGAGGAAAGGCCAGATTAATATCATCGAAGATCAGGGTAAGCGTAATTTGTGGTGTCAGTTTGACGCGGTGAAATCCGGCAATGCGAAGCGGATATTGCGCCAGGAACAGATCAACCCTGTTTCCTAAAAATTCCTGCCACGGCTCCAAAGCCTGTTTTATCTCTTGGGGGCTGAGGGGGTATTTCTCCACAGAGATAAAATCCAGCGTCTGGTCGGCTGATGCATGTTCCTCGAAAAGCTTCCAGACGCTGAAAAAATTCAGCCCCGTGCCAAAGCCCGTTTCCGCTATGGTAAAAGACGGTTTTCCCTCCCATGCGGCCGGCAGGTTATTCCCCCGCAAAAACACGTGAGCCGTCTCTTCCAGCCCGTTTTCGGCCGAAAAATAAATATCGTCAAATTGCGCGGAACGGGGTGCACCTTTCATAAAAATGGTTATAATCGATATTTGTAAAAACACAAACCAACCTGAATAAAGATTGATTAAAAATGAGCGATAATATCCTTTTGACCCCCTCCACCCTTCCATACGAAGCGCCCCCCTTTGATAAAATCAAGGAAGATGACTATTTGCCTGCGGTGAAGGCGGCGATTGAGGAGGCACGCAAAAACATTACCGCGATTAAAGAATGCGCCGAGGAGGCAAATTTTGAGAATACGATTGTCGCTTTGGAGGCGGCATCGGATCATTTGGGAACCGTGTCCTCAATTTTCTATAACCAGCTATCAGCCGCAGGAACGGATAAACTGGAATCCCTGGCCGAAGAAATCGGGCCGATCACCGCCAATTTTTCCAGTGATGTATCGCTGGACGCCGATCTGTTTGCCCGCGTCAAGGCGGTCTATGATAAAAAAGACGATCTGGGGTTAAATGTCGAAGAAATGACATTGCTCGATGACACCTATAAAGGATTTGTCCGCGGCGGTGCCTTATTGCCCGAAGAGAAGAAAAAACGTCTGCGCGAGATTTCTGAAAAAATGTCAACGCTCGGCCCCTCTTTTATGAACAACGCTAAAAAATCATCGGAAGCGTTCGAGCTTGTTATTGATGATGAAAAAGATCTCAGCGGCCTGCCTGAAAACGCCATTGCCGCCGCCAAACATATGGCGGAGGAAAAAGGATATGACGGTAAATGGCTTATCACCCTCGATTACCCCAGCTATGGCCCGTTTATGACCTTTGCCGATAATCGTGATTTACGTGAACGCGTCTGGCGCGCCTTCGCCAGCCGTGCCTATGGCGATGATTTTGATAACTGTAAAAATATTCTGACGATTGTCAGCCTGCGGGATGAGCGGGCAAAATTGCTGGGATATAAAAACCACGCCGATTTTGTTTTGGAACGCCGTATGGCAAAAACGCCCGAAAATGTTTTATCCTTTCTGGAAAAACTATTGAAGGCGTATAAGCCCGCCGCTGAAAAAGAGCTGGCAGAACTCAATCAATTTGCCGCAACGACAGGATTCAAAGAAGAATTAAAGCCGTGGGATGTCGGTTATTTCAGCGAAAAATACAAACAAAAACTATTTGATTATTCCAGCGAGGAATTGCGCCCTTATTTTCAACTGGAAAAAGTATTGGACGGTGTCTTTACCCATTTCAGCAAATTATTCGGCCTGAGCTTTAAACCCGCTGATAATATCCCCACATGGCATAAAGATGTCACCGCCTATGAGGTCAGTGATAAAAACAGCGGGAAATCAGTCGGCCTGCTTTATGCCGACTTTTATCCGCGCACAGGTAAAAAATCAGGAGCATGGAAAACCAGCTACCGCGACCAGGGACTGCATGATGGTAAAATGAAACAGCCGATTGTCGCAATTGTCTGTAACTTTACCAAACCGACGAAAGACACCCCCTCCCTGATCAGCTTTGATGAGGTCACAACTCTTTTCCATGAAATGGGGCATGCCATTCATGCGCTTTTATCCAACGTCACTTATTCCTCCCATGCCGGGACAAGTGTTTTATGGGATTTTGTCGAGCTGCCTTCACAGGTTCAGGAAAACTGGGCGTATAAAAAAGAAACGCTTGATCTGTTTGCCGCGCATTACAAAACAGGGGAGAAAATTCCTGAAGCGCTGATAGACAAAGTCAATAAAGCCAAAAACTTTATGGTCGGCATGGGCGGATTGCGCCAGATCAGTTTCGGTCTGATGGATATGCGTTGGCATACGGCGGACCCATCCACCATCAAGGATGTTGCTGAATTTGAAGATAAGGCTACGGCCGACAGCCGCCTGTTCCCGCGCCTTGCCGGCCCGATGTCCCCATCCTTCAGCCATATTTTCGCCGGTGGTTATGCGGCAGGGTATTACAGCTATAAATGGGCGGAGGTATTGGATGCCGATACGTTTGAACTTTTTGAAGAAAAAGGGTTATATGATACGGACACGGCGCAGAAATATAAAAATGAGATCCTGTCACGCGGCGGAAGTGAGCCGCCAGAAATTCTTTACCGGCGTTTCCGTGGCCGTGATGCTGACCCGAATGCATTGCTTCGCCGTGAGGGATTATTGGAAGATAAAGCAGCCTAAAAGGTAAAACGATGACAAATGAATTAGACGGTCAATATCAGGTCAGCAGCACCACCAGCTATCAAGGCCCGCTGGAGAAAAAAAGTGACGGCATCACCGAAATTAAAAACGGACAGACGTCGCGCCGCGATAAGGCCAACTGCCTTTGGACCAGCACGTTTCATATTATCAGCGATAATGAAGTCGAGATGATATCCGTTGCCGACCCATCGGAGGCCGACAGCGATTTCTCCCTGACAAAACCCGATGGCAGCCCGACCCGTGAGCCTGTGACCTATAAGGCCATTTTGAAACTATCCCGAAAAGGCGACAAGATTCAGATGTCGGGTCAAATTGAATATGATAATGAAATTACGTTACTGACCATGAGGAAAATGAGCTGATATGGAGGAACAACCCAAAAAGGTTGTTTTTATTCTTCCCTCGCTGGCCGCAGGCGGCGCGGAGCGCGTGCTTATTACCTTAATGAACAAAATTGACCGCAGCCGTTTCAAACCTGAATTTATTTCTTTTCGACGCAACGGTCCGCTCAAACAACTTATTGCCGATGATGTTATTATCCATGAAATCGGCAGTTACAAAAAAATCTTTTTCGGGCTTGTGCCGCTTCTTTTAAAACTGCGCGAAATAAAACCCGATATCGCGGTCACAACCATGGCACATACGAATTTTGCTTTGGTTATGATGAAGCCATTTTTACGCGGCACGCGTATTGTCATCCGTGAAGCCATTACGCCGTCTTATATTTTCGATACCTTGAAAATCGGCTGGTTTGTCAAAATTCTCTATAAGATATTATACCCGCAAGCAGACCTTGTGATCAGCCCGTCCCAGCGGATTATTGATGAATTTAATGAGCTTATGGGGGCCAATACAGGGCATCATAAATTGCTTTATAACCCCGTGAATATCGAGGTTATCCGAGCCGTTCCGCATATTTTGGAAAAACAGGATGATACCCGTCAAAAAACCGTTCATTTTATCTGCGCCGGACGCCTTCACTTCCAAAAAGGGTTCGATCAGCTAATTAATGCTCTGCCGTTTTTCAAATGTGATTATGACTGGAAACTGACCATTCTCGGCGGCGGTCCGGAGCGACGTAATCTTGAGAAAATGATCAAAAAAAATAAACTTCAGGATAAAGTTTTTATGCCGGGATTTACGCAAGCACCATGGCCGCAAATCGGCGCGGCCGATTGTTTTTTAATGCCCTCGCGCTTTGAAGGATTACCAAATGTCGTTTTAGAGGCCTTATCAGTCGGCACGCCTGTTATCGCGACGACGACTTCGGGCGGTATACAGGAAATAGCTGATTTAGCAAAACCGGGTGATGTTCAGGTTGTCGAAGATATGCCGCAATTTCTGGATGCTATGAAAACGATAACGCCAAATCCTACCCGTACTTATCGTAAATCATTATTGCCTGACACATTCGAAACAGAAAAAGTCGTCGACCGTTTCATGAAAATTCTGGACGCACGGGATGAATTTAATCCAAAGCGTATTAAAATATTGAAAAAACAGGCAAAAAAATCTGCCTAAATATTCTCCAAAAACCATTGATACGTCTTTGAAACCCCTTGTTTTAAAGGGGTTTTAGCTTTCCAACCGAGATTATGGAGCTTTGTAGAGTCCAATAATTTACGCGGCGTACCATCAGGTTTTGTTACATCGAACTCAATCTTTCCTTCAAAACCGACAACATCGCAAATTAATTTGGCCAAATCATGAATGGATATTTCCTCGCCGCTTCCGATATTGATCGGCATCTCATCCGAATAATTTTTTAGTAAATGTATAAGCGCATCGGCCAAATCATCGACATAAAGAAATTCTCTTAACGGTTTTCCTGATCCCCATAAAACAACTTTGTCTTGCGCATTCATTTTTGCCTGATGAATTTTTAAAATCATTGCCGGAATGACATGTGATTTTTCAAAGTCAAAATGATCATGCGGGCCGTATAGATTGGTCGGCATGGCTGATATAAAATCGCATCCATATTGCCGCCGATATGATTGACAAAGTTTTAATCCCGCTATTTTTGCCAGCGCGTATCCTTCGTTGGTTGGCTCAAGCGAGCCTGTCAAAAGCGCCTCTTCTTTAATCGGTTGATCGGCCATTTTCGGGTAAATACAGGACGATCCCAAATAGAGGAGCTTTTCTACGCCCGCCTGAAAGGCGCCGTGGATAACATTTTGCGCCATTGCCAGATTATCGTGCAGAAAAACCGCAGGCTCGGCCATATTCGCACCAATCCCCCCGACTTTGGCCGCCGCCATCACCACAATATCCGGTTTATTATCACCAAGCCATTGATAGATTTTTTGCCGGTCTCGTAAATCAAGATCGCTATGCGGCGCGGAAATTATTTTACATTCTTCTTTGTCCAGACGACGATGAATAGCCCTTCCGACCATACCCGTTTCACCGGCGATCCAGATTGTTTTTCCCGAAAGAATAAAAGATTGATCAGGCGGCATAAGATTTTGTTTTTTTGGAAATCAATCTGTCTGCACTCATCATATCCTCGACAAGTTGATCGAATGATATTTTGGGTCGCCACCCTAAATATTTTTTAGCTTTGGCCGTATCCCCCAACAGGACATGCACTTCCTTTGGCCTGAAAAGCGACGGGTCAATCTCAACAAGAATTTTTCCTGTCATCTTATCGCGCCCGACCTCATCCAATCCTTCACCATCCCAGATAATTTGTTGTCCTGTTACGGCAAAAGCCTTTTCAACAAATTCCCTGACGGAATAAGACTGCCCTGTTGCCAGAACATAATCATCAGGATTTTCCTGTTGCAGGATTTGCCAAACCCCTTCCATATAATCGCGCGCATCCCCCCAATCGCGCCGTGAATCAAGGTTCCCAAGCATGATTTTATCCCGCAAACCTGCCTCAATCTCACAAACTGCTTTGGTAATTTTACGGGTGACAAATTCTTCGCCGCGCAGGGCACTTTCATGATTAAACAAAATGCCATTCGCCGAGTACAGGCCATACGCCTCACGGTAGTTACGCACCGTCCAGTAGGCAAATAATTTTGCCGTGCCATAGGGACTGCACGGCGCAAAAATTGTTTCCTCGTTTTGCGGTGCGGGGGAGCGGCCGAACATTTCAGAACTGGATGCCTGATAAAATTTCATTTGTTTTTGTGCACCCAATGTCCGCATCGCTTCGAGCATACGAAGCGGCCCAAGCGCATTAATATTCGCTGTTGTTTCAGGAACATCGAAACTGACATGAACATGGCTGAGCGCCGCCATATTATAAATCTCATCAGGCTTAACCGCTTCCAGCAGGCGGATAAGATTGCCGCCATCGGTCATGTCACCATAATGCAGGATTAAATCATCCAAATCATTAATCCGCCCTGTATCAGGAACTGCAGAATATGGCCTCAGGCCATGAACTTGGTATCCTTTTGATAAAAGAAGCTGCGCCAGAATTGCGCCGTCTTGCCCTGTCACCCCCGTAACCAGAGCCGTTTTTGTTCCCCTCATATTTTCTTAGCTTTCCTTAAATGTCTTTCTGTATAAAATTTCTTTTTTGGTTTTTGAAACGGCCAGATAAGTTGTTTTAAAAATGTCGTCGGCATGTCATCGGTTATGCCGATATTGGCAGATGGACGGCGATCGGGTCTGATCCATGTGCGGAAAATATGATCCCACAGCATCAGATTTTCCCCGTAATTGCGATTACCCTCGACCAGTTTACGGCTGTGATGCCAGCGGTGCAGCTCCGGTGTATTAAAAATATAGGAAAGCCATTTGAATTTCATATCGACGTTACAATGGGTCAACATGCCGATATAGGCGGTAATCGCGCTGAGCCATGTAATTATTTCCAGCGGCGCGCCAAGGGCAATCAAAATACCCGCTCCCAAAACAATACTGATAACAGAATCTATGAAGTGGAAACGCCCTGTATTGATAATCCAAAGGCGGTTAACGCTGTGGTGGACGGCATGAAATCGCCAGAAAATGCCAACCTCGTGCCCCAGACGATGCGCCCAGTACAAACCGAATTCTGCGGCCGCCAGCCCCATAATAATTTGCACAGGCATCGGCCAGTGGCGCGGCCAGATGCCATAGGCCTCCCCTGCCATCGGCGTGACATAAGAAGTAATACCGATAACACCACCGAAAATGACCAATCCTTGCACCACACCTTTGCTGGTCAGGGTATGGGCAATATTCGCAAAAGTCTGGCCGTCATTCTCCAGCCATTTATTTTCAAAAGGAATTCGGCGCTCAAGGAAAAAAAGTGTTACCGCCAGAAACAAGTAGGCAATGTTAAACGCAATGACAGGATGGCCATAGACCTGGCCGACAGCAGAAATACTGATGCATATGATCAGCAAAACAGGCCATGAAAATCTGGATATAAGGTCTTTTACCATCTCAATATTTACCATAGTAATATTTGCAACGGGATAACATAGCCGACAATTATTTATCCCCCTTGAAATTACCTTTTTCAGACGATAACCTCAATATTAAGTCTAGTATTTTCCAGTGTTGAGCGGCATAGGATCGCCAATCAACCGATAGAAAGTAACCCCGTTTATCCAAACGGGATCTATGGGTTGTTGTGGCGTATTAACTGGTTTTTTCATTCATTAAGATAGATATAAGTTCCGAAACATGGATGTTCGAAACAGCTCCACGTCGCTTGATCGCTTGTTGCTCCAGCTTGCGCAAACGCGTCAGTCACAAAATACAGCGTCGCCGATTACGGCGCAGGTAAGTCCGCCTGACAAAAAGCCGCAAATAAGCTCGCAGGATTTAGTTACCCTGTCGAAGACAAAAGCCGAAGACGGAAAGTTAAATCCGCAAGGAAGTTTGCCACAAAACGGAACCCGCCTGACGGCGGAGGAAATTGATAAGCTTGAAAACGGCTTTCGGCGGACACAAAAATTCGAAACTGCAGACGGCAGAAAATTCACCCGCGTTGAAGAAGTCACCAGTGAACAAAACAGGTCTAAGCGGATTGTCCTGCAGCAAAATAATTCGGGAAGCACGACTTTGTTGGAAAACATTATTGATCGTCAGAATGACGGGACATTCCGCCTGACGCAGCGCTATACCGATGAAAACGGCGAGACAAAAACCAACATCGAATTCAATGTTACACCCGAGAGTAATGATATCATCCTCGGGCGCATTCCGGACCCCGCGCAAATTAACAGAAAACCGTTTGAACCGCTGCGCGGAACACAGCTGGATTTAAGTGCGTAACCGATGTTTATTTTTTCTTTAATATCATTCTGAAAGATGAATCACCAGGGGCCAGCAATTCATTCAAACGCCATTTATCCCATGGTGATAATCTTTGATATTCCAGCATCCATTCAGGCGGCATAAAACGGAAATCTTCACGTCCCTGCCCCAGCATAAAGACAACCTCCAAATCACTCTTTTCAATTGTGTCTTGCAAATCCCGCACCTCATAAGCACGTTCACAAGGATGACAAAAATGATCAATCCACGGGCTGTTTGGCTCATCAAATTTCTCTGTAAAAGCAGGGGACCAGGTAATTCCCGCTTTCTTACGTTTCCAATCATATATTTTTTTCTTAATGATGTGATAAACATCCATCATGCTTAAATTCGCAAGATAGCGGACCCAGTCTTTTTTCTGATGCTTGATATAGGCATTATAAAAAGAGAAACGTTTTTCATACTTTGTTAAATCAGGTTCAAAAATACTCAGCATTTCCTTGATATCGAATTTTTTCTGGTCGCAACGCATACCGTACATATGCATGAACATCCAGCCATCATCTTTCATATATTTTGCAAGATTGTTAATGGCACCGACAGGATCAGAACAATGATGAATTGTACCCATCGCCGAAATCACATCGAACGATTTTTCTTCGAAAGGTAATTTATCGAGATAGCTCCCCTGATGAACATCCACGTTCACAGAATGGTTTGCCGCAAGTTGCCTCGCAATTTCCAAAGAAGCAGAAGATAAATCTATACCTGAGCATTTCCAGTCAGGATATCTTTTCGCCGTTCCGACCAAATGATGTCCCGTTCCGCAGCCGGCTTCGAGAAAACAGATATTTTTTCGTCCCGCCATCTCGCCCTGTATGTGTTTAATATAATCTGACGGATCTTTCAGATTTGCTCCCAAATCAGGATAAGGGGCGTATTCATACATGGTTTTTACAGCGCCGGTATCGTCATTTACTGCGTCGCTCTGTTTGCTTTCGTCAAATTTTGAATTACTATACATCATATTATTATCTTTTCTTAGAGGCTGATTATGCGGCCATTTTTAAGGAAAAAAGCAGGGAATGTCTATATAACAAGGTCTCTTTTATATACTTTCCCTGATATTTTCCTCTTTGACGCCCTCCAACCAGATATTGGTAATCATCAGAATTGGCAATATCTTCTTATGCGTCGGCTTACTGACTTTTCCGGCATAAAAATCTTCGACAAATCCCTTTAATTTCGACGTGTCGGCATATTCCGCCAAAGCGCAATCAGGGCTGGCTAATGCCATAGCCATCGGCTTCATCATCTTATCATCTTGGATCCAATCCATCATCGGAAGGGTGAGGCCGACTTTGCGGCGATATAAAAGATCATGCGGCAACCATTTTTCGGCAACTTTTTTCAATAGGGGCTTCGTATCATTTCCGGGGATGCGGTACTGCACCGGTATTTTATTGATTGCGCGCGCCAAGGGCATATGGACAAACGGTGTTCTGGCCTCTACCGAATTAGCCATGGAAATTTTATCCTGCCGCAAAAGCAGTGATGACAAATAAGATAATTGATCTGCTGCCGCAATACGGTTGCGTATATTTTTAATATTTTTAATTCTGCTGCTTGTGCCGACTTCATAATCAAGATCAGGGAAAAATGACATGGCCACGTTATGATCATGAAAATTTTGCAATAAAAGAGCAGGATCCAATTTTTTATATCTTAAAAGGTTATTTAATTGCGGAACGGCTTGTAGAATTTTTTCAGGCAAAATTTTGCCCAGCAATGCATTTCTTTTTGTGTGCGCTATTTTTGAATAACGGTCATATCCGCCAAAAAATTCATCAGCACCTTCGCCAATCAACGTAACCTTATGCTTTTTTGAAATCTCTTTGGTTAATTTTTTTAGCAAAACACAACCTGTATGTGCCGTCGGCCCTTCCAGACTTTTGCAAGTATCGGCGAGGCCGTCGGCAAAATCACGACCGGTCATCAACACTTCATGATGATCTGTGTGATAGCGATCAATCACCATCTGACGATAGGGACTTTCATCATGTTTTTCATCTTCAAGACGAATGCCGTATGTTGCCAGTTTTTTACTGCTATGCTGCGCAGCAATGGCGGTGACCAAGCTCGAATCCACGCCGCCCGATAACTGGACAGAATAGCCGACATCGCTTTGTAAATGACGTTTGACGCTCTCTACAACGGCTTCTTCCGTGATGCGCAAGGCTTCTTGATAATCAATGCTTTGATCTTCCTGAAAGCTCTCCAGAATATCGGTGAAAACAGATTCTTTCAGTTGTGCCTGCCCTACATCATAACGAACGAGCGTACCTCCCGGAATCATATCGATATTTTTAAAATTACTGTGCCGTTCCGTCGGAAAACGCATCACGATGATTTCTGCCAAGGCCGCCCTGTCAATGTCAGAGCCGGCGATGCGTCTGAGCGGTCGGCTCTCACTGGAAAAACCAACAAGTGATCCTTTTCTTGTCATGTAAAGCGGTTTAATCCCCAGCGGGTCTCTTGCGGCGTAGGCCACTTTCTCCTGCTTGTCCCAAATAACAAACGCGTACATGCCTTCCAGTTTCTGAACGACATCGGTTCCCCAATACAAAAATCCCTGTAAAAGCGCTTCGGTATCACCTGAAGTACGAAACGACGCCCCCTTTTCTTCCAGCATCTCCCGCAGTTCAGGATAGTTATAGATTTCGCCGTTAAACATCAGGACATAGCGGCCGCTTTCATCCTGCATTGGCTGATTTGCCCCTTCGGTCGGATCCATAATCGCCAAACGCCGAAACAACATCGCACAGCCGGCCTCGGTATACAGTCCTCCGCTGTCAGGCCCCCGATGATATAAATCGGCGTCTACCTGATTCAGAAAATCGCTTGAAAATTGACGGTCTTTATCGAAAAAGGCGGCAAAACCACACATAGAAATCTCTACCTTTGTTTTTAGCCTTTATAGACTTAAACGAATCCTCAGGAAATAAAACAGGAAATACGTGCCCCTAAGCCCTCAATAGACATAAATCTAGAAAAGTTCCAGCAACATACAACGGGCAGAGCCGCCGCCATAATATTCAATGGTCGGGATTTCAGGTTTGATGATGGTTCTGTAATAACGCGACAGCAGCTCCGTCTGATCTTCGCGCAGGGTTTCATAGCCCGCCGCGGACATAACCAACATCCGCTCCCCGCCTTTACCGATCACTTCAAGGGAATTACCGCAGAAATGCTTCATCTGCTCATTTGTAAATTCGATAACTTCGCGGCGATGCTGAAGATGTTTGAGGACATCAGGCTTTTTCAGACACTCGCTGTTAATACCGGCAATATCCGTGCCGATCCACATGACAACATCCGCATGATAAACGGGTTTCCCCATATGTTCAGTATCAAAAGGAATATGGGTGTAATCATTCATTTTGCACCACATCGCCGCCAATTCTTCATTCGAGCGGTCGGAGCGCGCCTGATAGGCGATACGGTTGACCCTGTCCATACACATAGCGCCCGTACTTTCCAAGGCTTTGCCGTGTTGCTCATGGGGGGTAAAATCCTGCACGTCGGTATAGCTACGGCGCAGCGTATCAATGATATCCTTACGTCTTTCCGTCTGACGGTTTTTGGCCAGCATCGGATAAAGCACCATACGCTTGCCGGCATGGGTAGACACCCAATTGTTACAAAAAATATCATCAGGGCAGCTGACCTGCCCCAATGTTGTCGTAACGATAACCCCATGCTCCACCAGCAGATCGCGAAACGCCCTAAATTCCACTACCGCCTTTTGCTGGATACTGGTGATATCCAGATCATCCTGATGCTGGTAGGAATTTGTCGCCATCGTCAACGGATTGGCATGAAACTCCACGGGTTCCATCATCATAATATGATTGGTTGATTGGGTCGGGTTCGGGGCCATTTTGATCAGTCCATAAAAACAATTGAGAAGGGCAAAAAAGGGCTTGCTTTTGCCTGTCGGAAACAACTAAACCATGTTACCTTGATTTGGCACGGTTCGCCAGATCTTAAAGGATTTACTTTCAAAATTTAACGAGAAAATAAACCGATGTTACGCACATTAACCTCATCCTGGCCCCTGTTTTTCGGCCTGGCGCTTATTATGATCGGCAACGGTCTGCAGGGCACCCTTTTGGGCGTGCGCGCAACAATCGAAGGGTTTGATACCGCGACCATCGGTTTGATCATGTCCTTATACTATCTGGGTTATTTGGCGGGATCGATTTACGTCCCCAAAATGGTCAGCAAAGTCGGCCATATACGGGTTTTTACGGCGTTGGCTTCTCTTGCCTCGACAACGGTTCTTTTACACGGCTTGTACCCTGACCCATGGCTTTGGGCAATTATCCGTGCTTTTACAGGTTTTGCCTATGCGGGTTTATACATTGTCGTTGAAAGCTGGCTGAATGATCTGTCGACCAATAAAACCCGCGGCCAAGTTTTGTCGCTTTATCTGCTAATCACCAATATCGGTCTGGTTGGCGGCCAATTTTTACTGACTGTTGCCGATCCGGAACAGATAGATTTGTTCATCATGACTTCCGTTTTGGTTTCCATCGCCCTGCTTCCCATATCTCTCAGCAGCCGCCCTGCCCCCGCTTTTGATGAGCCGGAGAAAGTGCCCCTTAAAAAACTTTATAAAATTTCACCTCTCGGACTGGTCGGATCTTTCGGCATCGGTATCACCAACGGTACGATGTTCAGTATGGCCGCGGTATACGCCACCGCCATGGATTTAAGTCTGGCTCAGATATCCACCTTTATGGCCGCTTATATTATCGGCGGTGTTGCCTTTCAGATTCCTATCGGAAAATTATCCGACCGCTATGACAGACGAAAAGTCATCATCGCCGTCACGTTGGCCGCATCACTGGTCGGGTTTTTATGCTTCCTTGCTTCCGGTATGTCGCTTTTTATTTTATATGCCGCGCTGTTTGTTTTCGGGGGATTAAGCCTGACGATTTACGGTCTGTGCCTCGCCCATACCAATGATCACCTCGAACCAAGACAATTTGTTGCCGCCAGTTCCTCTATGATTTTGGTCAACGGTCTGGGCGCCGCCATCGGTCCGTTTGCCATTTCCGTTTTTATGTCGATTTTCGGTATTCAATATTTCTTCCCGATTATCGCCATGACTTTCTTTGCCCTCAGTGCCTATGGTTTTCACAGAACCAATATGCGCGCGCCCGTTCCGCTGGAAGAACAGACAGATCATATTGTTCTTCCGACCACGCGGCCGACACCGCTTAGTCTGGCTATTACGGAAGAAGGTCATGCCATTATGAAGGAAATGGAAAAAGACGCTTAGTATTCGTAGCCGAATGTATATTTTATATTATTTTTGATTTGATCAACAATATAGCCGTAGGTT
>DAOPJS010000005.1:0-15952 GCA_035399785.1 Alphaproteobacteria bacterium | reverse complement strand
AACGGTTCGCCGGAACATATATGGCCTATCTGGAATTGCGGCCGCAGGAAGACGTTTCTAAATCTTTTTCTGAGGCGCTGGGTAGGGCCTTGGAAAATTCAAATGCGGAAGGGCGTTATCTGAAAGAAAAACTCCCTGAAATGAATGGTGACATTAATGCCATTAAAGACTTCATCTATGCCCAGCAGGATGCGGCAAGTGATGATCAAGCCTATGATGCGTGGGACACTATCGCAACAATTGTCGATGATGTTTACGGGCAGTTTGAGATCTTTAAACAGCCTGCAATGCTTAACTATGTTGAAAAACTGCAGGACTATTTATTGCAAACGGGACTGGTCGGTAAAAGTAACGCGCTCCCTGATATCGTTAAAACCGTTCACCGTGAATTATTGTTAGGGGAAGAGAAAGAATATCGTATTCCCGATACACAAAATGCGGTGGCGCAGACTTTGATTACCTATCAGAACTCCCATCGTCCGAATGATTTGTGGCATTTTACAACGCCTTCCTATGATAAGACAGTGCTTTGGATTCAGCTGAAAAGTGGTGACAACAAAGATATGAACAAGGTTGTTGAAGCTGTTCATACTTTCTTTAATCAGAATAAGCCGCCTGTTGCGCTGGCGCATGACTGGTTTGGTCTGACCTACATTAATGTGGTTTGGCAGGCCAAGATGGTTGCCGGGATGATGGAAGCTTTCCTTGGATCATTCGTTATTGTTTTGGTGATGATGATCTTTCTTTTCCGCTCGCTTTTATGGGGCGTGCTGTCAATGGTACCGCTCACTGTCACGATTGCCTTTATCTACGGCATTATCGGTATTATCGGGAAAGACTATGATATGCCTGTCGCGGTTTTATCCTCGCTGTCATTAGGGTTGGCGGTTGATTACTCCATCCACTTTCTGGCGCGCAGCCGTGAAGCAGCCAAAAAATGCGGCAGTTGGAAAGAAACGGTTAGTGTGGTCTTTGGTGAACCGGCCCGTGCTATTGCCCGTAATGTGATTGTGATTGGTATTGGTTTTACACCGTTATTATTCGCGCCGTTGGTGCCGTATAAAACCGTTGGATTTTTTATTTCTGCGATCTTGTTATTTGCGGGTGTGGCAACATTGATCATCCTGCCTTCCTTGATCACGCTCATGGAAAAATTTCTCTTTAAAACTTCAGAAAGGAGTTCATCATGAAAAAACTATTGGCAATTACTTTAGCGGTCTTTCTTATCCCCTTTGCTGCGCAGGCAATGGATGTTAAAGAAATTGTGGCCAAGGCCAATAACGCCGCTTATTACAAAGGGGATGACGGCCGCGCCCGTGTCAAAATGGAAATCATCGACAAGCAAGGTCGCAAGCGTAGTCGTGATTTTGTTATCCTGCGCAAAGACGAAGATAAAAATGACAAGGAACAAAAATTCTATGTCTATTTCAATCGTCCTGCCGATGTCAGCAAGACCGTCTTTATGGTCTGGAAACATGTTGGCAAAGACGATGACCGCTGGATGTATTTGCCGGCCCTTGATTTGGTGAAGCGTATCGCCGCGGCCGATGAGCGTACCAGTTTTGTCGGATCTGACTTCTTCTATGAAGATGTTTCCGGTCGTAACCCGGATGAAGATACGCATGAGTTGGTAGAGACAACCGATAATTACTATATCGTCAAAAGCACGCCGAAAAAAGCCGATCAGGTGGAGTTCAGCTATTACAAAAGCTATATCCACAAAACGACCTTTATTCCCGTCAAGATCGAATTTTTTGACAAGCGCGGCGAAAAATACCGCGAAGCATCTGCCGAAAAAGTCGACACCATTCAAGGATATCCGACAGTCACACAAGGACGTATGAAAGATTTACGCTCCGGCAGTGAAACGGTGTTAACTTACAGCAATGTTCAGTATGATATTGGTCTGCCGGATGATATCTTTACAGAGCGTTATTTGCGTCAACCGCCGATGGACTATATTAAAAAATAAGAGCCTGATATGAAAAAACTTCTACTTTCTTCTGCTGTTGCGGCAGGTTTGTTGGCCACGCCTGTGTGGGCCGAGGAGCCGCCTTTGCCGATGGGGCTGGGCGGTTCTCCCGCTGCCGCGTCGCCCTCTTCTGAACCCGCCCTTCCTGCAGGTTTGGAGGAAGAGGTGGGCAGCACTGAGCCTGATTTGCCTGCGGGGCTTGATATGGCCGTCGATGATACGACAGAAGAGGGATGGACGACGACGGAGGAACCATCATCGGCGCATGGTCTGCCGTTTGGTTTGACCGGCTTTATCGAGGCGCGCGGCGGTCTGCGATTACCCCGTCAAAACTTTGAAAAAGACGCCAGCATCGGTGAAACCCGTCTGCAATTACAGGCGGAGAAATTCTGGGGGGATGTCGGTATGCGGGTCACCTCGGATTTTGTGGCAGATCCTGTGGCCGATCGCTGGGCAATTGACTTGGATAATGGCGATGGCTGGATTGATTTGCGTGAAGCCTTTGTCAGTTGGCGTGCCACCGATTTCATGGATATCAAGGCCGGGCGTCAGGTTCTGACATGGGGAACGGGGGATCTGGTTTTCTTAAATGATTTATTCCCGAAAGATTTTGATTCCTTCTTTATCGGGCGGGATGTTGAATATCTTAAAGCGCCGTCAGATGCTGTAAAGACATCATTCTTTAGCAATATTGCGAATTTAGATGTTGTCTATACGCCCAATTTCGATAGTGACCGTTATGCCGACGGGGCACGGGTCAGCACATTTAACCCGTTTACAGGCGGGCAGACATCGGAAAATAATATTTTACGCATCGATCCGCGGGGCAAGTGGTTTGCCGAAGATGAATGGGCAGGGCGTTTGTACCGAAATTTCGGGGCGTATGAAACCGCGCTCTATGGATATGATGGCTATTGGAAAAATCCGCAAGGGTTGGATCCGGCTAATTTCCGCGCTACTTTCCCGCGTCTGTCTGTCTATGGCGCCAGCGTTCGCGGCCCGGTCTCTCAAGGGATTGGAAATTTGGAAGTGGCCTATTACGACAGCCGTGATGATAATGCCGGTACCAATCCGTTTCTCCCCAATGACCAGTTTCGTTTCCTGGCAGGCTATGAGCAGGAGATTGCGACGGAGCTGACAGGCGGCATCCAATATAATTTGGAACGCACGATGGATTTTGACTCGCTGAAACGCAATGCGCCCGCGGGTTCTCCTTTGCCGGAAGAAAACCGTCATGTGGTGACGTTGCGTCTGACCAAGATGCTGATGAATCAGGATTTGACTTTATCCCTGTTCAATTTCTGGTCACCGAATGAAAGCGATGGATATGTTCGCCCGAAGGTAAATTATAAAATAAATGACCAATGGACGGCCGAAGCAGGGGCAAATATCTTCTATGGTGAAAGCCGTGATACATTCTTTGGTCAACTGGAAGATAACACCAATATCTATGCCAGCCTGCGTTATAGTTTTTAAACAATTTAAATATGAAGGAAAATACTCATGAGTAATGTCGTACAAATTGACGCCGCAACATTAAAAGACTGGATGGATAAGGGTGAGGCCATTTTGATCGATGTGCGTGAAATAGATGAATATAACGAAGCCCATATTCCCGGATCTATTTTGGTGCCGATGGGAAGTTGTCATCCTGCCGCTATGCCGCATAACCCCGATAAAAAACTGGTGTTTCAGTGCAAGGCGGGTGTGCGCGGCGGTAAAGTTTGCGAGGCCTGTGCGACAGCAATGCCGGAAAAAACAGTCTATAATCTGGAAGGCGGTATTCAGGCGTGGATGGCCGCAGGATATGCGGTTAAATAAGAACGCTTAATTTATCAGCTGTTGTAGATAATAAAATTCAAGGCGTCATCGGCGTTGACGTTTTCGACGCTCACGAAGTTTTCAAAGGTAAATAAATTACCGCTACCGTCCTGATCAACCGATATCATTGTATCGTCAGATTGTTGAGTGAACCCGAGGAAGTCGGAAATGCTGTCGACCAGAGGATCGAACAGGTGCAGCAAATCGCTGACGTCAATTTTGTCATGGGCGGTATCAAAGTCACGTATTGTATCCATGCCGCCCACAATTGTATCAAAAGCGAAAATGTCGTTTCCTTCGCCGCCGTATAGCGTATCCTGACCTTCGCCGCCGTTCAGAATATCATCGCCGCCAAAGCCTATTAATAGATCACCCTGATCCGTGCCGTTGATAATATTGTCATTTTCATCGCCGCCCAAACGGATTTGCGCCGTGAAAATATCATTTTGCAGGTAATCAATATCGGTATTTCTGAGCAAAATATCGCTGAGGCTGGTGTTTTGGATCAGATCAAGGAAATCACCGTTAAAGCGTTCTTCGTACCAGAAACGATCGCCGTCCCGTAGGCGGGTAAATTGATCGGAGATGATTGTATAGAATGTTTCACCAACCATGGCATCACCAAACGGATTTTCGATGAGGCCGCCCACCCATAAATCCAGATGATCAATATCGCCATAAAGGGCGGTCAGTTTTGTAATTAATGTTCCGTCAGTCGTCAGATCGGAAAAATCATCCAGAGGATCAAGGCCATAGGCTTCGCGCACACTGTTAAAATCAGGGATACCATGGTCACGGCCACGTTGAATATTCAGGGATACAAGATCAAAGCCGCCTGCCCCCGGTGGCCCGAACAGGAAGTTGCGGACATCGTCAATGACGCTGGCGTCAATCGCTTGAGAATAAGACGATCCCAGCCCGCGCAGAATTTCATCAATACCCCCTTGTGACATAATGATATCGGGGCGGAAGAAGGCGCCCTGCAATGTTAAATGGCCGAAAGCGGACTCATCACCGTTTTCCTGCAGACGGAAGATATCGGAAGAAAGCATCGTGTGACCAACGCGGAAAGCGGCGGTGGCAAATTCTGTCGCAATTTGCGGATCGATTGTCGCGTTATATCCGCTATAGTCACTGATAGCGTGATCCCCCAGTAAGGTCGGCAAAAATTCATCATAGGTGATGTGCTGGATTTCCGCTTCGACGATAGATTTTGCCGCCTGAAATAATTGCTCATCCGTATAGTCCGGATTTTGTCTGGCAATCCATTTGACCCAGTAATTATGTTCCCGTGCAAAAATCGTGTGCATGGATGTCAGGCCGACATTTTCGTTCACGCGTACATCACCGGATTGAAACTCTGCGCCGTGATCACCTATTATAGTCGGCAGCAGGTCGCCCGCGCTCATCAGCAATGTGCCGCCATCCCCCCTGATCTGTGCCAGAACGTCGGCAGTCGAGCCATAAATATTAGAAGCATCAATGAACGCCGTAATATCGTTCATTTGCAGGCGCGGATCATCAATGTTGTCCCCCGTGCCATCCATATAGCCCGAGCGGGTAAACGACATTGTCTGCGTTCCTGTGCCGAACGGGTCGAAAAAGGGGTCACCTGTAGGGATATTAATTGCATAGGTTTCCCCGTGTCCTTCGCGTGTCAGGTTAATGTCATGATCGAGGAATTGTCCCCAAACCCACAGGAAGTTAGAGGCACCGTATTGATTAAAAATATCGCCGCTTTGTGCAAATATTTCGTTACTGATTTCACGGACATTGGGGCGGTCCAGATCATTAGGCATCCCCATACCGTCTTGATATTGATAATGGGAGACGCTCATAAAGCTGCTGCCGGTGCTGCCGGCATAAGGATTAATTTGGTTGTTGCCTTCTGCCGTGATGCTTCGGTATTCAAAGTTAAAGAGAGTATCGGGGTTATCGCCGAAGATTTGTGAAAACAAAGCCTGATTTTTGCTCAGCATCATCATCGACTCACCCGAAAACCCGCTATCGTCTTCATCATCTGTTTCTTCTTGTGGCAAGGATGTGTCGTCCAGCGGACCTGCCATAGTAAGTTTCAGACCGGTCATCATATCGGTTTCGGAATGATCAGGATCACCGGTTGTGATATCAGAATTATGCATTTGAAAAGATTCCGCGTCCTGCATACGCCCGTGCAGGTCGTGTTGCGGTTCTTCGCCCGCTGCGGGTTCGATCAGTGATTGGATCTGTGCGATAACGTCCATCGGAAGCTGGTTCAGAAAGCTTTGCAGATCAACAGAATTGCCATCTGCCGTTTTTTCCAAAACATCTTTAAGCATCGCCATGACATCATCGGACAGATCGAGATGCTGCAAGGCCTTTTCCAGTGCTTTGACGTTAAGGATCATGGTTTTTGTTCCAAATTATGGGCAGGACATTAGTATTAAAATATGGAAAATACAAGGAAAATCCTTATTTTCGTAAAATAGTCGCCTGTTTGATAACGCGGGCACTTTACCACTGCTCAGGCATCTCAGAAATAGTTAATTTGGAACGAAGAAGATTTTTTGGCTGCTTTAAAAAGCATAGTTGACTGATCGGTCAAATTAAGTAATATGCCGACATTATTCATATATGCGTTTTAAGAAATGACCCGTTCACCCACAAATACCAGAGAAAAACTGATAGAAACGGCCAAGGATTTGATATGGCAGAACAGTTACGGCCATGTCAGTGTAGATGATATCTGCAAAGCGGCGCAGGTGCATAAGGGCAGTTTTTATCACTATTTTCCCTCGAAAATTGATCTGACACTTGCGGTTTTGGATAGCTATTATACCTATTCCAAGCCGTTCTTTGATGAGATTTTTAATGCGGATATGCCACCCAAAGAGCGTTTTGGGCGCCTTGCCAAATTTGGTTACGAAAAGCAAAAAGAGGCCAAAGAAAAATATGGCCGTGTTTGCGGATGTCCGTTTATGGCTTTGGGGTCGGAAATGGGCGGATACGAACAAGCCATCAGTGACAAAATCAATACTGTCGTAAAAGAAAATCAAAAATATTACAGCGGCGCTATCGAGGACATGATCGCCCTTGGTGAATTACCAAAGGATACGGATGTCAAAGCCAAAGCATCACAAATTCATGCCTATGTTGTCGGACATATTATGCTTGCCCGCGTCCAAAACAGTCTGGAGCCGCTGCGCGATAATCTGGTTGAAGGAATTTTTGACATTCTTGGCGTCAGTGAAAAACAAAAACACAAAGAATATGCCTAAGGAACATTGATAAGGAAAAATGATGGGTTCAGTATTTAAAAAAATTATTGTTGTTATGGTGTTTCTTGGGGCCGTTGCCGGCGCAGGATATTATTTTCAGGCCAAAGCCAAAGAGCAACCGCAAGGCGGTAATGCAGGCGGGCAGCAGGCCATGCCGGTTACGGTTACGATTATTGAAGAAGAGCCTGTCCAAATCTGGAAAGATTTTTCTGCCAGATTGGAACCTGTTGATTATGCAGAAATAAGACCGCAGGTCAGCGGCGTAATCAAGGAAGTAAAATTTGAAGACGGCGCTATCGTTCATAAAGGTGATGTTCTTTATCTTATTGATCCGCGCCCCTATCAGGCCGTTGTTAATCAGGCGCAGGCCGATTTAAATGCTGCCTATAACGAAGCGGATTTGGCACAAAAAGAATTGGACCGTGCCAAAAATCTTGTTGATGTTGATGCTATCTCCAAACGTATTTATGACGAGAGAGCCAACAGTCTGCATGTCTCACAGGCAAAAGTAGCAAGCGCAAAAGCCCGTCTGGAGCAGGCAAAAATCAATCTGGATTATGCGAGTGTGAAAGCGCCAATCACAGGGCAGGTCAGCCGCGCCGAAGTTAAGGTGGGGAATTTGGTGGAGGCAGGTCCTAATGCGCCGTTATTGACCAGTATTGTTTCTACGGAAGGAATTTATGCCGATTTTGAAATTGATGAGCAGACCTATTTGAATGAAGTGCGCGGTCATGCTTTATCCGAAGAAGACAGCGCAAAAATTCCTGTGAAATTAAAACTGAGCTACGGCGATAATGTTTACGAAGGCCATATTCATAGTTTTGATAATAAAATTGATTCAACTTCAGGTACCATTCGTGCGCGGGCATTGTTTCCGAATAAGGACCAATCCCTTTTGCCCGGCATGTACGCCACCATTGAAATGGGCAGCGCCAGCCCGATGAAGCATATTCTTCTGACAGAAAAAGCCATCGGCACAGACCAAAGCCGTAAATTCGTCTTCGTCGTCACAGATGAAAATAAAGTCGCGTATCGACCCGTTGAAATTGGTGACAGCACGAACGGCAAGCGCATTATTTTATCGGGCTTGAAACCCGGAGAAAAAGTTATCACCGAAGGGATTATCCGTATCAGACCCGATATGCCGGTTGATCCAAAAACCGCGGAAGAGATGACGCAATCACAGGCGCCAACACAAACTGAAACAAAAGCAGAATAAACGGCAGGACGCAAAATGAATATCTCAGGCTTTTTTATTAAGCGCCCTATCTTTGCGGCTGTCTTATCTTTGCTGATTTTTCTCGGCGGGACGGTGGCAATGTTCAAGTTGCCTATTTCGGAATATCCCGAAGTATCGCCGCCTTCGGTAATTGTGAATGCCAGTTTTCCCGGAGCTAACCCCGCAACCGTTGCGGAAACAGTCGCAACGCCATTGGAAGAACAAATCAACGGCGTTGAAAATATGCTGTATATGAACTCTCTGGCGACAACGGATGGGCAGTTGAGTCTGACCATTACTTTTGCGATTGGAACAGATCCCGATTTGGCGCAGCAATTGGTGCAAAACCGCGTGTCACAGGCTTTGCCGCGTCTTCCTGATATTACCCGCCAATTGGGTGTGACGGTTGTAAAAAGCTCCCCGGACTTGACCATGGTGGTTCACTTGATTTCGCCGGATAACAGCTATGACATGCTGTACTTGCGTAACTATGCGACCTTGAATGTCAAAGACGAACTGGCAAAAATTCAAGGTATCGGTCAGGTGCGTATTTTCGGTTCCGGTGATTATGCGATGCGTATCTGGCTTGATCCGAACAGAATTGCCGAGCGTAATATGACGGCCTCGGAAGTATTGAACGCGATCCGTCAGCAAAACGTACAGGTTGCCGGCGGGGTTGTGGGTGGCCCCCCTTATGATGATAATGTTCAAATTCAACTTCCTGTGAATGTTCAAGGTCGCCTGCAAAACAAGGAAGAATTCGAAGATATTATTATCAAACGTGATGCCAAAGGCGTTGTCACGCGTTTGAAAGATGTCGCTCGCGTCGAGCTGGATTCACAAAGCTATTCACTGCGTTCCATGCTGAATAATCAGCAGGCGGTGGCTGTGCCCATTTTTGCGGCGCCCGGATCAAATGCCTTGCAGATTTCATCCGATGTGCGGGCAAAAATGATCGAGTTGAAAAAATCTATGCCCGAAGGGATAGATTATTCGATTGTCTATGACCCGACCATATTTGTGAAAGATTCAATCAAGTCGGTTATTCATACGTTGTTTGAGGCGGTGGCACTGGTTGTTTTGGTGGTGGTTATATTTCTTCAGACATGGCGTGCGTCTATCATTCCGCTTTTGGCGGTACCTGTTTCGATTGTGGGAACATTTGCCTTTATGTATCTGTTCGGATTTTCGATTAATGTTCTCTCGCTTTTCGGATTAATTTTGGCGATCGGGATTGTTGTCGACGATGCCATTGTGGTGGTTGAAAACGTCCAGCGAAATGTATCCGAAGGAAAAACACCGCATGCGGCGACGCATCAAGCGATGAAAGAGGTAACAGGGCCGATTATAGCAACGGCTCTTGTGTTAGCGGCCGTTTTTATTCCGATTTCATTTATCAGTGGTTTGACAGGACAGTTTTACAAACAATTTGCCCTGACCATCGCGATTGCGACGTTTATTTCTACATTTAACTCTCTCACGCTCAGCCCGGCGATGGCGGCGTTGTTGTTAAAAGATGACAGAGCCGAAAAAGATTGGTTCCAGAAAATTATGGACGGTCTTTTGGGTTGGTTTTTTACCAGATTTAATAAAGTCTTTGGTAAGGCTCAGAAAAATTATAGCCAAGGCGTTGTTAAATTTGCCGCCCGCCGTTTTGTTATCATGGCCATTCTTTTCGGCGCCCTTTGTGTGGCGACCAGCTTCAGTTTCAAATTGGTGCCCAAGGGCTTTGTTCCGGCGCAGGACAAACAATATCTGATCAGCTTTGCGCAGCTACCTGCGGGGGCAACTCTGGACAGAACGGAAAAAGTAATTCGTGAGATGGGTGATATTGCGCTCAAGCAAGAGGGCGTTGCCGGTGCGGTACAATTTCCCGGTTTGTCGATTAACGGTTTTGTCAGTTCCGCCAGTGCCGGTATTGTTTTTGTGACACTGGATGATTTTGAAAAACGTTCCCGCCCCGATCTGAATGGTTTTGCAATTGCCCAAAGCCTGCAGCAAAAGTTCAATGCCATTGATGAAGCCTTTATTGCCATTTTCCCTGCGCCGCCCGTGCGGGGTTTGGGAAACGTCGGCGGATTTAAATTACAGATTGAAGACCGCGCCGACCGTGGTTATGACGCCCTTGCCGATGTGGTGAAAGCGGTGCAGGGAAAGGCCTATGCCGATCCTGCGCTGACAGGTGTTTTCTCGGGGTACAATATTAATGTGCCCCAACTTTTTGCCGATGTTGACCGAACCAAAGCACAGCAATTGGGCATTCCGATTAATGAAATTTTCAGCACGATGCAGATTTATCTGGGGTCGCAATATGTGAACGACTTCAATAAATTCGGCCGTACCTATCAGGTTGTGGCGCAGGCGGATAAGGAATTCAGATCAACACCGTCAGATATTTTGCGTCTGCAAACACGTAATAGTGATGGTAAAATGATTCCGCTTGGCTCTGTCGTGAAAGTCGAAGAGACCTTCGGCCCTGAAACGGCAATGCGTTATAATGCCTATCGCTCTGCCGACCTGACGGGGAATGCAGCGCCGGGATATTCTTCCGGTCAGGCGCAAGAAGCAATTACAAAAATCCTCAAAGAAACATTGCCGCAAGGAATGGATTTTGAATGGACGGAACTGACCTATCAGCAAATTCTGGCAGGGAATACGGCGATTATTGTCTTTCCGATTTGTTTGCTTTTGGTCTTTCTCGTTCTTGCCGCGCAGTATGAAAGTCTGACATTACCATTGGCTGTTGTCTTGATTGTGCCGATGGCTATTTTATCAGCCATTTTGGGTCTGTACTTTACAGGGCAGGACAACAACATCTTTACCCAGATTGCCTTGTTCGTTTTGGCGGGACTGGCGTGTAAAAACGCAATTTTGATTGTTGAATTTGCCCGCGAATTGGAGCATCAGGGGTTGAGTATCGCCCGCGCCGCGATGCAAGCCGCCCGTCTGCGACTGCGTCCTATTTTGATGACATCCATTGCCTTTATTATGGGGGTTTTACCGTTGGTTGTCAGTCATGGGGCAGGGGCGGAAATGCGCGCTTCCATTGGGATTGCCGTATTTTCAGGAATGATCGGTGTGACGATTTTCGGCCTTATTTTCACGCCGTTTTTCTATGTCGCCCTGCGCACATTAGAGGCCAGATTGTCATCAAAGAAACATGATGATAATGAAGACAATTCTTATCCCTATAATAACCAAGATCAGGAGCCGATAGCATGAGATATGCCGTTTTAGTCAGTTCATTGCTGCTCGGCGGCTGTTTATCAACGGGGGCCAACTTCATGGCACCCGAACAACCTGATCAGTGGAGCGCTTATCAGAGTGGCATTGTCGCCCAAGCCGATGTCAAGGCGCTCGGTCATTGGTGGGAGAAGTTTAATGATCCTACGTTAAATCAGCTTGTTTTGATGTCATTGGACGGTAGCCCCAAACGTCGCATAGCAGAAGCCAGAATTCTGGAAGCGCGCGGCATTCGTAAAACGGCGGCCTCTTCACTTTTTCCTGAAATCGGTGCATCGGCCAATGCAGGAAGGCAGGATAACGGAATAAGTTCGGCTGCAGATTATTATGAAGCAAAATTTGATGCTTCTTATGAGCTGGATCTTTTTGGCAAGAACAGAAAAACGGTTAGTGCCGCAGATGAAAATATCAGAGCGCTGGAAGCCCAATATCATAATGTTACCTTGTCTTTGATTGGTGAAATTGCCCGTGATTATATTGACTACAGGCTGTACGAAAAACAAACCGCGATTGCCGAAGAAAATCTGCAGGTTCAGGAAAAGACGCTTGAACTTGTGAAATACCAGAAAGAATTTGGTGATGCCCCGCAATTGGATGTCGAGCGGGCGGAAAATCTGGTCAATACAACCAGATCATCGATTCCTGAATTTAAACGTCAGGCGGAAAATGCCCGTTTGAGATTGTCGGTTCTGACAGGACAGTTACCGGAAAAGATCCGTGCGATGTTATCATTTGGTGCGCCTATTCCGGGCGCAGACGTGCAACCCGTGATTATGGCGCCGGCGGATGTGATTGCCCTGCGCCCTGATATCCGCGCCGCAGCCGCAAATTTGCGGGCTAGCACGTCTTTGAAGGAAGCTGCTACGGCTGATTTATTCCCGAAAGTGACGCTTGGCGGATTTTTCGGCGTAGCTAAAGGTGCGTTGTTCAGTTCGACGTCGATTTGGAATGTGGCGGCCGGGGCGGCTGTGTCCATCTTGAATTTCGGCAGGATACAAGGGCAGATTGATGCCGCGCAAGCCATCCAGATGCGTGCCTATGAAGCTTACCGTTTGAGCGTTTTACAAGCCGTTACTGATGTGGAAACGGCTTTAAGCGATTATGCCCATATCCACGAGCAAAGCATCCATTTGGAAAATGCCTATAATAATGCCAAGCGGGCATTCGATTTGTCCAAGACATTATATGGTGAGGGGGAAATATCATTTTTGGATGTTCTGGTGGCACAGAAAACCCTTAATGATGCCGATTCAGCCCGTGCCAAGGCAGAGGCAGCCCAGTCACAAAGCTTGATCAGGCTCTATAAATCCTTGGGGGTTTATTAGGGTTTTGCCCTCAACTCTATAAAAAACAGCCATTTTCAGAAAAAAAGTAACGGCTTGTTACCTGGGTGCGAATATATTTTTTAAATTATTTCGAAGGATATCCTTCTTAAATTCGTATAAAGTAGGTTCGTTAAAACAAAATGGGGATGATATGAAGAGAATAACCCGTGTCGGCCTTGCGGCCTTACTGAGTATATCTGTTACATTCCCCGCATTGGCCCAAAAGGGTGGCAGAGGCCCCTCAGGCCCGGTTCCTGTGTTTGTGGCGCCCGTGGTTCAAACCGATTTTGCCGATCATGTCGAGGCGCTGGGCACGACCAAATCCAATGAAATGGTCGTTATTACTGCCGATACGGCCGAAAAAGTAACGGCCATTCATTTTGAAGAAGGGCAAGAAGTTAAGAAAGGCGATTTGCTTATTACTCTGGCCAAGGGTGAAGAGGACGCCGATTTGAAGGCGGCTCAAGCTCAATTAGCAGAGGCGCAATCTTCCTATGACCGCGCCAAGGAATTACAAAATACCAATGCCCTGTCCAAAGCGACATTAGAAGAGAGATTGGCAACACTACGTCAAAGGCGCGCGGCCATCGCCTCGATCACGGCAAGATTGGATAAGCGTGCCATTACCGCCCCGTTTGACGGGGTTTTGGGATTGCGTGAGGTCAGTATCGGTACCTTGGTTAAACCGGGTGATACCATTACGACTATTGATGATATCAGCGTGATTAAAGTGGATTTCGATGTGCCGTCGGTTTTTCTGCCGACATTAAAATCAGGGTTAAAAGTTATCGGTAAGGTCGAAGCTTTTGGTGAGCGTGAATTTATCGGTCATGTGCAAACGGTTAACACGCAGGTTGATCCTGTGACGCGGACGATCAAGGTTCGCGCGATTATTCCTAATGAAGACCGTGTCCTGAAACCCGGCTTGTTGATGACCATCAATCTTTTGAAAAATGAACGTCGTGCGCTGGTTATTCCTGAAGAAGCTCTTTTGAAAAAAGGAAATCAAAACCTTGTGTATGTTGCTGATAACAGCGACGGCAAAACCGTAGCAAAGCAAAAGGAAATTAAAATAGGAACAAGAAATCCCGGAGAGATTGAGGTTCTTTCCGGATTAAGCGCCGGTGATCAGGTTGTTGTCCACGGCACTTTGAAAATAAGCGACGGGTCGGAAATTGCCGTGAAGGCGGTTGAAAAAAATAATGAAACGCTGGCTGATATGCTGAAACAGCAGCCTGTAAAATCTCCGGATAAGACGGATGGAGAGAAGTAGATGCTGCTGTCGGATATTTCCGTTAAAAGACCGGTTTTTGCATCTGTTATTTCACTGTTGCTGATTGCTTTCGGGCTGGTGTCTTTTTCGCGCCTGCCGCTGCGGGAATATCCCGATATTGACCCGCCTGTCGTATCTGTCAGTACATCTTATCAAGGGGCGTCAGCCAATATTGTTGAAACCCGTATTACCGAAGTCATTGAAGACCGTATTTCGGGTGTCGAGGGTATTAAATTTATTTCCTCCAGCTCTTCTGACGGGCGCTCCCGCATTAATATTGAATTTGATGTCGGGCGCGATATCGAAGCGGCGGCAAATGATGTGCGTGACCGTGTTTCAGGCGTGATTGATAATCTGCCTGAGGAGGCAGATCCGCCCGATATTCAAAAAGCGGATTCAAGTGATGATGTTATTTTATGGCTGAACCTGACCAGTGATCGCCTGAATACGTTGGAGCTGACCGATTATGCAAAGCGATATCTTCAGGATAGATTTTCCGTGTTGCCCGGTGTGGCGCGGGTACGCGTTGGCGGCGGACTTGAATATTCCATGCGGGTCTGGCTGGACAGAAACCAGATGGCGGCGCGGAACCTGACCGTGAGTGATATTGAAAGCGCCCTGCGGACCGAAAATGTCGAGCTTCCGGCCGGCGCCATTGAATCTGTCGAGATACAATTCACCGCCCGTATTCAGCGCGCCTACCAAACCCCTGAGGATTTCAAGAAGCTTGTAATCGGACGTAACGCGGATAACAGTTTGATCCGTTTGGGCGATGTTGCCCGTATTGAAAAAGCCGCGATTGAAAACCGAACCTTTTTCCGCGGTAATGGCGTGCCGATGATTGGTATCGGTATTATCAAACAATCCAAAGCCAATACAATTGCCGTTGCGCAAGGGGCGATTGATCTGGCCAATCAAATTAAAAAAGATCTGCCGCCCGGTATGGAAATTATTAATTCCTACGATACATCCGTCTTTATTCGTAATGCGATTGCGGAAGTTTATAAAACCCTTTTCATTGCAATGGGGTTAGTTGTTGTTGTGATTTATCTTTTCCTCGGCAGTATTCGGGCCATGCTTATTCCTGCCGTTACAGTTCCTGTATCTTTGATTGCGACGTTTATCATTTTATATGCTTTTGGCTTTTCGATTAATTTGCTGACCTTGCTGGCAATGGTTTTGGCCATTGGTTTGGTTGTCGACGATGCGATTGTTGTGCTGGAAAATGTCTCTCGCCGTATTGAAGAGGGGGAGCCGCCATTGACTGCAGCCTATAAAGGGACGCGTCAGGTTGGCTTTGCCGTTATCGCGACGTCGCTTGTTTTGATTGCGGTGTTTGCCCCGATTACCTTCCTCGAAGGTGATTTAGGTCGCTTGTTTACGGAGTTCTCGCTGACGATGGCAGCGGCAGTTGCTTTTTCAACATTGGTCGCTCTGACACTTAGTCCCATGATGGCTTCCAAGCTATTGAAAAAAACAGAGCGTAATGCTTTAAGCGCCAAGGTCGATCATGTTTTTGAAAAATTCAAATCAGGCTATGTTTCGGTTTTGCGCAGGCTTTTGAAAATACGGATTTTAATGATCGGTGTTTTTGCGATTATTGCGGCGTTGGCTGTCTTCTTTTTCAATGTTATTCCGTCCGAATATGCCCCAAAGGAAGACCGCGGCGCATTCTTCCTGATGGTAACAGGGCCCGAAGGTGCTTCTTTTGAATATACAAAAGAGTATATGGAAGAAATTGAAAAACGTATGCAGCCCTATATTGACAGCGGAGAAATCAGCCGCTCCCTTATTCGGGCGCCGCGCGGTTTCGGTACGCTGGCGAGCTTTAATGACGGTATG
>DAOPJS010000004.1:8178-16185 GCA_035399785.1 Alphaproteobacteria bacterium | reverse complement strand
CTGGTTCTGTCCACTCTCCATCGTCATATCAAACTCCTGCAATGACAGGGTTTTCTCATAGATAATTAATTATGTCAAATATATATTTGTTTTCTTTGGCTCTCATATATCGCTAAATATGCCCTATGAAACCGCTTATCAGCTTACTCCTTTTCACCTTCTTGGCAATAACAGGGGTGTATGCCTTTCAAAATGACGCGTACGCCCAATCGAAACCTCTATCTAACCCACTGATAAAAATAACAAAACCTGTCAGTTTTGGCTTTCCGCTGGACTGCGACATTAATCAAGATTGCTGGGTTATGAACTTTGTCGACCATCTGCCCGATGATGGTATCGCAGCTGACAGTGCCTGTTTCAACCGTACCTATGACAGTCATAAAGGCACGGATATAGCCGTGGCGGATGACGCGGCCATGATAAAAGGCGTTAATGTCCTTGCCCCGCTGGATGGCACAGTGGAAAAAATCAGGGACGGTGAGCCCGACCGCAAACCAACCGAAGCCCAAATGAAGGAAATCAAAGCCCAGCGCAAGGAATGCGGGAACGCCATTATGATTGATCATGGTGATGAAGTGGAGACAATTTATTGCCACCTTAAAAAAGGCTCCGTCAAGGTCAAACCGGGCGATAAGGTAAAAAAGGGCGATGTGATTGCGCAGTTAGGGCAATCGGGATTGACCGAATTTCCGCATCTGCATTTCGGCATTATCAAAAGCGGCCATATTTACGATCCGTTCACCGGCAGTAGGAATACCGATCCATGCGGCATAAAAAATTCCTCTTTATGGGATAAGGAATTAGTTTTTGATTACCAACCATTATCAATTTATGCCGCGGGATTTTCAAATACGATTGCCGATCTGGATGAAATAGACAAGAATGCTGCGCCCATAAAATCACTCCCCCATACTTCCGATTTATTGGCTTTTTGGGTTAGTATTTTCGGCATTCGTGCAGATGATAAAATTACAATTGAAGTAAAAGATGCAGACGGAAAAATTTTTTCAAAACGGGAGATTATTCAGCCTAAAACACGCATCAGACAGTTTTATTACACAGGACGAAAATTAAATGACGCTTCCTTAAAACCGGGTGCTTATACCGCCTTTGTCACTGTCTCCCGCCTTGATAAGAACGGCAAAAATCAGAAATGGAACAAGGCCGCCGCCGTCTTAATAACACCCTAACGTTGGCGTTTCAGGTAGATATAAAACGCGCCGCTGCCGCCGTCTTTTATATGCGCAGGAATCACTTTTAAAATGTGCCGCGCAAAAGAATTTTCATTCAGCCATTGCGGCAATTTTTCTTTCAGAACACCTCTTTCAGGTTCAATAACATGGCCGCTGTCTATGCGTGATTTTCCCTTTCCTGTAATCACAAGAAGGCAGCGCTTTTTTTGATGAACGCTATGCTCAATAAAAACTTTCAGTTTTTCATAGGCCTGATTTTGATTAAGGCCATGCAGATCCAATCTGCCCTCAATCTGGATTTTTCCCTTACGCAGTTTTTCTTCGGTACGCTTATCTAGTTGCGGCGGATGAAAAGATTTTTTTTGTTCGGGTGAGGGACTTGATGAAGAAGACAGATTTTCTTGCGGGGCAGATTTTACGGTTTCTTCTTTTTCACGCGCGACATTTTCATTTAGTAATTTTTCAAAATCTTCTTCGTTATTTTCCTGCGCTTTGTTTTGGCCGACAAAGTCATCCCAGATGTCCTGATCTTCCTGAGACAATTTTTCGGGCGGATCGTCTTTTTTGCGCATGAAATTATCTTTGTTTTTGGGTTTTTAATCTTTCTTCTGGCATAATGAAGGGGAAATGACGTTTTTAAAAGCCAAGCCTGCCATTTATGGCCTGTTACTGTTCACAATTTTGCTGGGCTGCCCTGTTTATTCGGCTTTTGCGCAGAATATCCTTAAATATTCCACCACCGAAGACGTTGCCATTGCCTTTTATAAGACCGGCGGAAAGGTGCCGAATTTCGAGCGATGGATTAAGGACAGAAAGCCCTATAATCTGACGCCTTGGGCGCGGCGTGAAGAAATGCTGGCCAATGAAACCGCCCGCTTGCAAAACGCCTATAAAAATTTTGATCCGGCGACAGATTTCCTGACAATCCGTACTTATGTATCACTTGATCCGCAGGAAGTGGTCAATGAGGCAGGAGAAAAAAGCCATAAGATGCAAATCACTTTTTCCGAGGCGCCGGAAGCCATGTATTTTCCTTATGATTTCATGGATCAGCGCATTGTCATTTTTCCCAATCATCTGGACAGAATAATGAAGGCCGATATCGGGGAAGGGCAATATAACCTTATCAATGAAGCCATACGTACATCGGTTAAAAACACCATGATTGTCCGATTGCGCCCGACAGAAAGCGATTTTTCCAAACCCTACATGATTGATGGTATTGCCCAATGGGTGATGAAGGCTGATATCGTTTCCCTTGAAATCTGGAGCCGTCAAGGAAGGCTTTTATGGGAATATACGGCGGAATGGTACGTGTCCCCGAATACCAAAAAGCTCAATAATTTATTTGCAGATCGGCCTGTCGGCTCACAAGAAAAGGGTTCAGTCAAACCTTTATACCCTTCAAAAAAATAGGGACAGGATAAAATATAATTTTTGGGAAAATTATAGTCCGCGTTTAATAAAAACGGTAAAATAGCGAGTGTGCAGGAGACAAAAATGTTTTCACAGCTCGGCCCTTTATTCAAAACAACTTTTCGGCAGGCGGAATCAAATGATACCCGTCAGAACATTCCGCATGAAGAACGCGATAAAGGCCGCAAAAAACACGAAGAAGATACCCCCAAAGAGGAGGAAAAAGAATTCTGGGAAGAAAGCCCAAGCGTAAGCGTAGGCGCCCTTCGGACTTTCTTGATAAATTTTCTAAAGACCTTGCAGGGGGCGCAAGATGACAATCTGGTAAAACAGGAAACATCACAGACAAACAATATACGCCCCAAAGAGACAAGCAGGCCGACAAATACGCGAAATGCCAAAGCCGTCAGGGCGTATCAATCAATGGCGGAAAAAGCCAAAGCCTCTGCCCCGCCGCCGATCACGAATGAAAAATCAACACGGGTGGAACCGACGGCAGATCTGCTTCAATCAGATGAGCTGCGCGAGGTTCACAAAATGATTGAAGATCTTGATATTCTGGCGCGGCGCGGCGTTGAAAACTTAAACATACGCCAAGCAGACAACTTTGTTGAAAGTTTGAAAAATGCCATTCAGGAAGAAATGTCAAAAGTTTAAAAAATACCCCTCGTCATTGGTCAGCAATAATTCGGGCGAGGCCGGATTATCTTCTATCTTTTGCCGCAGGCGGTAAATATGCGTTTCGAGGGTATGGGTTTCCACCCCTTCAACATAGCCCCAAACATGGTCGAGCAAATTTTGGCGGCTGACGGGCTGACCTTTTTTTTCGTACAGGAAAAATAAAATATCCTGTTCTTTTTCCGTTAGTTTCAGGGGCGGATTTTTTTTATTCTTTTTCTTTAATTGATTGGCGGCAGGGTCAAAAACAAAATCGGCAAAATGGATCGGCTTTAACTGCTCGCGCTGTTTTCTCAGCCTGATAAAATCCTGCGCGGCTTGAACCAACTTACCTAAACGCAGCGGCGCGGAGAAAACGCTCAAGCTTTCATCTGCCAAATCCGTACTGTCTGAAAAATCTTCCATCAACACAGCGAATGATTCATGTTGTTTCGATATTGTCAGCGCCCTGTCAGCTGTCGCCTTGGTGCACAAACAGAGGCATAAATCGGGTTCCCCAAAGCCATCTTCCTTGTAAGTGTACGTTTGTACGTCCTGAAAAACAGGAAAAAATGCTGTTGAAAGCGTGCGTGTCTGAACAGGATTATCGCCGAATATTGCCAGTTTCATGGGTGAAAATTACCGCTTTCGGCGCCCTGCAACAACAAAAATTGTCCTATGTGGCAGTAGAAAAAATTTAAGTTGCTGTTTTTAAAGGGATTTTCTTTGGCACGCCGCTTGCAATCTATTCTTTATGGTCGATATTACCCATCAGTCTGATTTTTATGCGCGTACGGCGGGCAGTCAGCACGAGCAATATCGCTCTGTTCAGGCATGGAAAAGCAAAAAAGCTGCGCCCACTGTCAACAGCCCCGCTGAAGCGCAGATTATCGGCAACCTAGAAAAGGCAGCTCAAGGACGCGTCGGCAGCTTTGATGTCGAGCTGGAAAACGGTATGGCCTATGCCGCCTCAAATAAAAAGATTGATGTCGACGCCCAAGGCAAACAGGAAGAAGCCTTTCAGTTCGCCGATGTCGTGGATATCGTCAACCCATTACAACATTTGCCCGTCGTCAGTATGATTTACCGTGAAATTACGGGAGACAAAATGCACCCAATGGCACAAATTATCGGCGGCGCCATTTACGGCGGCCCTGTCGGCGCGGTTGTCGGCACGGTTAACGCCATCAGTCAGGTGCAAACAGGCAAAGATATCGGCGAACAAGCCTTGAGTTTTGTCGGCATTCATCACGACGCCCCGACAAACATCGATAAAAATAATCCGATCGAACAGCTTAATGACGCGGCGGCGCGTTACAGTGATAACAGATCTGCCGAAGACTTGCCGGGAACCGCGCTTTCTTTTGTTAATTTGTCCGAGCCAAACCGTGCTTACGAGCGCACAAAAATTGCGGAGGGCAGAACTGCCGGAAGTATGATCGTGAAAAAACAAATGGCAGGGTATCATCAATCACTGAATACACCGCTTATGAATCAGCAAGTAAAACTTCCGTCTTTAGAGCCTGTTAATCTTGATAATTTACCTGCAAAAGAGCCGGTGACATCGCTCAGCCTTTCTCCCATGCCGCCGAAACAAGACGTGTAATTATTCCCGCACACCAAAGAGCGCCGTGCCGACCCGCACGTAAGTTGCCCCTAAGGGAATCGCTTTTTCAAAATCGCTGCTCATTCCCATACTGAGATCTTTTAAATTATTTTCTGCGGCCAGCTTTTTTAAAAAAGCAAAATGCAGCGCAGGCGGATCATCAACAGGGGGAATACACATTAAGCCAAGAATGCTTAGCCCTTCGCCCCGACAAAACGATAGAAAATTTTTCAACTCTTTTGGCGCTATTCCTGCCTTTTGTTCCTCACCGCCGGTATTAACCTGAATAAAGCAGGGAATATTTTTATTCTGCTTTTTCATCTCTTTTGCCAAAGAGGCGGCAAGTTTTTCACGGTCAACCGTTTCGATAACATCAAACAAGGAGACAGCGTCCTTTACCTTATTGGTTTGCAAAGGTCCGATGAGATGTAATTTGATATCGGGATATTGTTTTTTTAAATCACCCCAGCGCCCCTGTGCTTCCTGCACACGGTTTTCGCCATAAAGGCGATGGCCACAATCAAGCATGGCCTGTACCCGCTCGGTCGGTTGCACCTTACTGACCGCGACCAGATTGATATCTTCTTCGGCACGTCCGAAAAGCTGCGCCTGTTTGTGAATGGCGCTTTTGATATTTTCTAAATTGGCTTTTATCTGTGATTTAATATCTGACATAGCGAGAGATTACAGAAATTTACGACATAAAAAAAGAGGCACCGAAGTGCCTCTTTCGAATTCTTATATCCAATCAAATGATTAGAAGTTGATCTGAACACCACCCATAACAGATGTGGCATTTGCATCAACTGCACCAACTTCATGGTCAATATTGCTGATAGAACCACGGAAAGATAGTCCTGGGCCGGCTGTGTAAACAACACCACCTGTCCAACGGTCTGTTTCCAGATCATTTACACCAACTGTTTCATCATCCTGTGTGAAGTATGATGCACCGAATTTGAAAGGACCGGTTGTGTAGTCTACACCAACAACCCATGTGTCAACATCACTACGAGATGCAGAACCATCGTCACCTTCAGTGTAGATAGCGCCGATACCGAATGGGCCTGAGTCAACATCCAAACCAACGTTCCACTCTGACACGTCATCTTGGGCAGCTGTTTCTCTTTCAACATTCACATGTGTATAACCAGCACCTAATGCATAACCGAAGTTTGACATCACGCCTTCATAACGTGCTGCAACTTCCCATGCATCACCCATAACGCCTGCTGCATCGTCTGCACCAAAAGCACCTGTTGTGATTGGGTTTACAGAGTTCGTGTCACCCACATCAAATGTGTAAGATGCACCAACTTGGAAACCATTCCAGTTAGGTGACAAGTATGTCAATTTTTCTGAAACGCCTGTTAAGTCGTTGTCATAGTCGAAACCATCTGAGTCAGTTTGACCAGCAGGAACACCACCAGCCCATGAACCGGTACCAAATGTCAAAGCGTTAAGTGCTGTTGCACCGTCGCCCATTGTGGCATAGTTAGCAGGATTGATGTATTGACGGATACCGTCGATGTTTGAGTCAGCTGAAGGAGCAGAAACTTGCAACAAGTAAGAAGCACCGTTTTCAGAACCGGCATTTACACGACCCCATGTACCTGACATGTAGATGTATGATTCTTCAACTGTTGTACCATCATCACCAGCGTCCATTTCAGTTTCGATTTGGAAACCGAATGTCAGACCGTTGTCCAGAGTAGATTCACCGTTGAAGTGAAGTTCTGTTTCACGTTGCATATCAACATTACGTGTTTCACCGCCTGTTGTATCGTCTTGGTTGTTGTAACCAACATAGTTTTTAGAGTGACCACCGATTGTCAGTTCCATTTGAGCTTGTGCAGGAGCAGAAGCCAAAACTAGACCGGCAATAGCTGCACTACCTAGTAAAAGTTTTTTCATTGTATTTCCTCCAATAGAAAACTTCAGTTTAATTCTTACCAAAACTCCGCATACCAAATGCTTTATAAAGGGTCTTGATAAGAAGCTACCTAGAGAACCCAAGTAACAGCACGATTTAGCCTTGAAATCGTCACATCGTCAACGCGGGTTTTGCAAAAGTGTCACATTTTTTTCCAAGGCGTGACATTTTTGCAACATTTATTATGTTAATCCTAAATGCATTCCGCGCTTGAGGGGATATAATGCGCGTGCTAAGAAATATGCGTTATGAACACTTATATATAAAGTGTCTTATTTTGGGAATACTGATACAGGAATTATTATGTTAAAAAATAAAATACTTTCTCTCTCCGCTTTGATATTGGCAAGTTTGCCTTTTGCCGCGTGCTCGTCTATTTCCGCGCCGAAGGGGGAGGCGAAATATCCATCAGGTCTGGACCGCACGTCCACCGGCGATGATATTTACGGCAAGAAAGAAAGTATTTTTGGTGCTGATGGTTTTGAGCTTTTCGGCGGCAAGAAAAAATCCGATGATGGCTCCACCGGTATTGGGGTGAACAGCTATTTATGGCGCGCCTCGCTGGATACGGTCTCCTTCATGCCACTGGCCAGTGCCGATCCGTTTGGCGGCGTGATTATCACTGATTGGTATTCATCCCCTGAAAAACCGAATGAGCAATTCAAAGTGAATGTTTTCATTCTGGATAAACAGCTTGTTTCTGACGGGGTAAAGGTAAAAGTTTTCCGTCAGGTAAAAAGCGGTTCTTCATGGAAAGATTCAACTGTGGCCGATAACACGGCAACGCAGATGGAAGATGCAATCCTGACCCGTGCCCGCCAATTGCGCGTAGCCGATATTCAGGAATAATCCGAACAACACATATATAATAAGAAGCATAGTAATATGAGCGAGCGGTATAATATTAAAGAAACCGAAGCCAAATGGCGGGGTGTGTGGACTGATCGAAAATCTTTCGAAGTAACGGAAGATCCCTCCAAGCCCAAATCCTATGTACTGGCGATGCTGCCTTACCCCTCAGGGCGTATCCATGTCGGCCATGTCCGCAACTACACACTCTCTGACGTTGTCGCCCGTTACAAAAAAGCTAAAGGCTTTAATGTTTTAAACCCGATGGGCTGGGACGCGCTGGGCTTACCCGCCGAAAATGCGGCGATGGAACGCGGCACGCACCCGAAAGATTGGACATACGAAAACATCGC
>DAOPJS010000004.1:1327-8078 GCA_035399785.1 Alphaproteobacteria bacterium | reverse complement strand
ATGCGGCGATGGAACGCGGCACGCACCCGAAAGATTGGACATACGAAAACATCGCCCAGATGAAAGCGCAGCTTTTGTCTATGGGACTTGCCATAGATTGGAGCCGTGAAGTCGCCACCTGCGATCCGTCTTATTATAAGCATGAACAAAAAATGTTTATCGACTTCTATAAAAAGGGATTGGCCTACCGCAAAGAATCCGTCGTTAACTGGGATCCTGTCGAAGATACGGTTCTGGCCAACGAACAGGTTGTTGACGGGAAAGGTTGGCGCTCGGGCGCGCCTGTGGAACGCCGCAAGCTGTATCAATGGTTTTTCAAGATCACCGAATTTGCCGATGATCTGCTGAGCGCGCTGGAAGGGCTGGACCGCTGGCCCGATAAAGTCCGCACCATGCAGCATAACTGGATCGGTAAATCACAAGGGGCGCAGTTCACCTTTGATGTCACAACAAGCGACGATAAAATCGAGGTTTACACAACCCGCCCCGATACGTTATTCGGCGCAAGTTTTGTAGCGCTGGCCGCCGATCATCCGCTATCCAAAAAACTGGCGGGGGATAAAGATGGTTATGACGCCTTTATCAAACAATGCCAATCGACAGGCACATCAGAAGAAGCCATCGAAAAGGCCGAAAAAATCGGTTTCGACACAGGCCACAAGGTTGCGCATCCTTTCATTGAAGGAAAAGAGCTTCCCGTTTATCTGGCGAATTTCATTTTGATGGATTACGGAACGGGCGCCATCTTTGGCTGTCCCGCGCATGATGAACGCGACTTCGCCTTTGCCACAAAATACAATCTGGATATTATTCCTGTTGTACAATCGCCCAATAGCGGCGACGAGCTTCCTTATATTGGTGATGGCCAACTATTTAATTCAGGATTTATGGACGGCCTCAGCAAAGATGAGGGGATCAAAGCCGCGATTAAAAAACTGGAAGAAATAGGCGTCGGGACAGGTGTCACAAAATTCCGCCTGCGGGATTGGGGCGTATCGCGCCAGCGTTATTGGGGTTGCCCCGTACCGATGATTCACTGCGAAGATTGCGGCATTGTGCCCGTACCTGAAGATCAACTGCCTGTTGAATTGCCTTACGACATTAATTATGACGCGCCGGGTAATCCGCTGGATCGTCACCCGACATGGAAAAATACAACTTGTCCTGAGTGTGGCAAGGATGCCCGCCGTGAAACCGATACCTGTGATACGTTTTTTGAATCCAGCTGGTACTTTCTGCGTTATCTGGATCCGCATAATGAAGACCGCGGCTTTGCTGATGAAAAATCCAATTACTGGATGCCTGTAGATCAATATATCGGCGGCGTGGAACATGCGGTTTTACACCTGCTTTATTCGCGTTTCTTTACCCGCGCCCTGAAAACCTGCGGCTATGAGGTTCCTGATGAGCCTTTTGCAGGACTGTTTACGCAGGGCATGGTCACGCACCAGACCTTTGCCGATAAAGACGGTCATTGGTGTTTCCCCGCGGAGGTGGAACAGCGTGACGGCAAATGGGTGAAAATTTCCGATGGATCCCCTGTTAAGGCGGGCGCGGTTACCAAAATGTCCAAATCAAAAAAGAACGTGATTGACCCTGAAGATATTTTGGAAACATACGGCGCCGATGCAGCGCGTTTATTTATTCTCTCCGACTCCCCCCCTGATCGTGATCTGGAATGGTCGGAAGCAGGGATTGAAGGGGCATGGAAATTTATCAATAAACTCTACCGTGTCTTGCAGGAAAGCCTGTCTGATATGGCACCGATCGGCACAAAAATGCCGGAGAAATTTTCCGATCAGGCAATGGAAATCCGCCGCGCCGTGCATCAGGCAATTGCCGGTGTTGCCGATGATATCGATGCCTTCCACATGAACAAGGCTGTGGCCCGTATTCGCGAATTATCCAATGCTGTTGCCGCCTTCAAACCGAAGGATGATGCCGACAAATGGGCGCTGCGCGAAGCCTATGAAGCGCTGGTCTGCCTGTTCAACCCGATGATGCCGCATCTGGCCGAAGAGCTTTGGCAGAATTTGGGACATGACACCATTTTGGCCGATACGCCGTGGCCATCCCATGATGAAAGCCTGCTGGCCAATGACACTGTGACGATAGGGGTACAGGTTAACGGCAAATTGCGCGCCACCATCACCATGGCCGCCGATTGTAACAAAGAAGAGGCAGAAAAAATTGCTCTGGCCGAACCGGGTGTACAAAAAGCCATTGGCGGTCAAACCGTGCGCAAGGTGATTGTCGTTCCGGGACGGATCGTTAACGTGGTTGCGGGATAGACGGTTTATCACCATCTTGCGGCGCGGCAGATGTTATCGCCCCCTGACGATGCGCTTTCACAAAATCGCGCATTTTTCTGTCTGATAAACAGCCGCCTGCCAATCTCACTTCACCGCAATGAGTGAATGCAAGTTCGGCAATTTCGGATAATTCCTTATTAAAGCGGCCACGCTCAAACATTTCGCGGCGAATATCTTCAGGCGAGATATAATTATCCAAACCTGCTTCTTCCCATATCGGGTCGGAATAGGCGCGTCTTAGCGGATTACCGCGCATATGGATCAAAGTATTTTCTTTATTTTCGCGGGATTGCCAAACATTAATCATAAATTCATCGGCAGATGTATTTTCGCCCATCGGCATGTCGACAAAAGAATAATCGGCCAGTTCCATTGCAATCGGCAAATCTTCAAAAGAAACTTCTTCAACCGAACATCTGATGATTTTCTTGTCTTTTAAAAGTTTTAACTCTGCCATTATTTGTTTGGCCACCTGACGGTCAGGATGGGTAACAATAATTCTCTCTGCCTGATGCGATCTGTTATTGATGGAGCGGACGACCTTTTCACCATATTCACCAATATTGCCGTGACGGCTTAAATGCCCGACCAATAAAACAGTCGCCCCTTTTTTAAGTCCTGATAAATCACGTGCGGCCAAGCCATGCTCATGCATTTTATGCCCACTGAGAATCTGATTCTGAATAGAGCGGCTGTCAGCTTTTAAATGTTGTAAAACAGGTTCCAGCACTTTGCCTGTTTTGGGATCTTGTTCTTTAAATGCATCCCACTGCGCAAAAAATTGTCCTTTGATATTTGTTTCGCCTTTTTTCGGGCTATCCATTCCTGTCATAAGTTTTACAAGAAACGCGTAAGCCTGCGCGCCATGAAGAACATTAATGCCGGGGCGATTTGTCTGCGGAAAGTCTGCGAAAGTTTCTGCTGTGCCGAACCAGACTTGGCGGGCACAACTTTCGGCAACGGCAACGGCGTGTCCTTCCCGCCATTCATTCAAGGCGGGAAAAGTATTTTTCGTCCTGAAATTGACAACAACCAGTTTTTCTTCCGGTGCCATCCTGGGAGAATAAGCCACACAACCCTCTTTTGTTTTTCTTTTTTATCTTTAAAATGGACTTAAGCACAAGGTTAATAATTATGTCAATGAAATTTCTCTCTCTCTTCAGCGTCCTGATTCTTGCCGCCTGCGGCTTTTCGCCTATGTACGGAAATTCTTCGGGAGCAAACGCCACAGCTCCTGAAGCCGGAATGGATCAGGTTGCCATCGCCATTATCCCTGACAGAGAGGGGCAATTTTTAAGAAACGCCCTGATTGACCGTTTTTACAGTAACGGCATGCCTGCCAACCCTGCCTATGAATTATCTTTCAGCAAAATCAACGAAGGCATTTCGGATTTTGACATTACCGTGGATTCTGAGGCAACAAGACGGCAATTGAAACTTTCAACGACGATGACCTTAACTGACAATGCAACAAAGCAAATTGTTCTGAAAAGACCGCTTCAGGCCATTACATCCCACAATGTTCTGGACAGCGAATTTTCGACGCTGGTCACTGAACAAAGCGCCCGCGAAGCGGCGCTGAACGATCTGGCACGTCAGGCTGAGCGACAGATAGCGCTGTACTTCTCTCGCTAGGAACAGCGCGCCGCGAATATTGATAATTATATTGACAATTTTCACATAACGCGTGTATAACATCATCCGTTAGACGCTTTCATCAGGCATATAACCGTGGCATTTGAAAGGGGCAGCTTGCACCACGTAAAAAAGGCTAAAGAGCGCTGTAGCGTACGAACCGCTATGGTCCCTGTAGTTTAAGGAACCTTGCGGATCTGGGACGCTTTTTTTATGCCTGCTTTTCCTTGCGGCAATAAAAACTCCCTCTCCGACGGTAATAACAAAACACCTTCACGGGCGATAAAGCGTATGGAGAGAAAAAAATGAGTGTACAAAAATTACTGAATCCCGATTTCATCGGCGATGATCTTATCGAAGAATTAAAGGCCGCCAAACCTGACTGGACATCCCGTCTGCGTCACAGCTTCAATGCGGTTGCCAAAATTTTCAAACCTGAATTTCCTGTCACTGTTCATTACTTAAGTGATAACGGCGGCTATCCCGATACGGCCAAAATAGAAATTAAAAAACGCCTGCGTGATATTAACGCCATTCTTTCAACCTTAAGCGGACGCAGCGCCCCCGAAACGGAATATCATGATATCCCTTCACAGGATTGGCGCGCAGGCGCCTTTGATCTGGCGCAAATCACCCGTGACAGCGTGCGCGGGCCGGGGAATGTTGTTTTCTTAAACTGTGCGCCGCGCCGCAAAGAACGCGGCAACAAAGCCGATAATGAAGGGGAAGGTGTTTATATAGGCATGCTGCGAAACGGCACGATTATTTCTGCCGTCAGTGAGGACAGTTTCTCGCTTTTCCGCGATTTGATTGAAAAAGGTGATCTGGAAATTTACCGCGCAGGTGTTCAAATCAAAGGAAGTCAATTCCGCTCCCGCGATTATTTCCCATGGCTCAGCCAGATGATTGCCAACAACCTGCAAGGGCAATCCAAAGGATGGCAATCGGATTTAAGTGTGGAAGAGCGCCGTGCTTTTTTGGAAAAATTGAACTTCGTAAAAACAGATCAGGTTTTAGATATCAATCATATCACCGATTTCAAAGCCGAGCCCTGCGTGCTGCGCGCCGATTGTCACGGCAATTTAAAACTCAGCCTACGCGAAGCCGATATCGAAGCATTAGGTATTCCTTTGAATACAGCCATTAAAATTAAAATCGGTGATGAAACCCATATCGCCGCCCTTAAAAAAGGCATGTTTGACCCTAACCGAAATACCGATGTCGGTCTGGCTTTCGGCTCTTCAGGAAATTGGGCGGACAGCCGTGACGGGCGTTTTCTGGAACTGGCCCTGATGGGGAAAAGCCTGCGTGATGATTGGGGTATTACTGACCAGCAATTAAAAGAAGGTGTTTCGGTCGATATTATCGATCCTACCGATAATGTTGAAGTTTTAAGACAGCCGAAAGGCGGCGACCAACCAAAAGCCGCGAGAGCATAAAAAAAATAAGAAAAGGTGTGTGAATGAGCAGAATTTTTGTTAACCGTGATCATCCGTTATTCAATATCCTTTCGGGTCAGGGCATAGATTGCAGCCCTCCCGAAGAGGCATCGGCAGAAACTTTAAAAATCGGTTTTATCAATCTGATGCCGACGCCGATTGATCCGGTGCGTGATTTCAGCAAGCTTTTTGCTAAATATGCCGATCATGACATTCATGTGGTCGATTTTACGCCAACCCCTGATTTCATCACAACCGATGTAGCGCGCCATAATTACAGAAAGACGCATCAACTTGATCTGTCAAAACTGGCGGCAGAAAATCCTGATGGTCTTATTCTCACAGGGTTTGGAAAAGAAGATGTTCCTTTCGAAAGTTTGAAATTTTGGGATGAAGTCACAACAGCGCTGGATATTGCCGAAGACAGAAATATTCCTGTTCTGGCAAGTTGCTGGGGTTCACACGCCGCGCTTTATCATCATCACGGTGTCGGCAAAACATGGGATATGACGGATAAAATTTCGGGCGTCTTTAAACAACATGTGATTGAACGCGATCATCATTTAATGCAAGGGGTGGATGCTTCCTTCACCATGCCGGTGTCACGTTACGGCCGCTCCAGCGAAGATAATATCGTTCATAATTCATCACTGGTTATTTTGGCGGGAAGTCCCGAAACAGGCAGCGCGGTGGTGACAGACGGGCGGATTTTATATCTGACCGGTCATCCTGAATACCCCGAAGAAGCCCTCGCTAATGAATATTTACGGGATAAACAAGCCGGCGTCGCCCATTTGCGCGTGCCGGAAAATGTTTTTGTAAATGATTGTCCGAATTCAGGGATTCAGCCAATTTCATGGGCGGAAAATTCAGGAAGACTTCTGGGTAACTGGGTTCAATCGGTGCACGGTGCCAAACAAGATGATGTACAGAGATCCGCGCAAATATTGGCTGTTGCCGCTGCGCCCGCGCGCAATTTCGGATAATTAAACCTATGACATTACCAAATCAAATTGCCGATTATTTTGAAGCCGAGCGCGCGGGAAATCCGCTGAACGGTTTAATCAGCGAACTTCTCACCGTCGGTGATGCCCTGCATGATGCCCGAAGAGAACATCATGATTCTTGTGATTTAATTGATGAGATAAATTCTTCCGATCATGGATTTACCTTAAAGTACAAAGAAGGCGCGGCAGAAAAATCACCGATCCGTCCATCGAAAATTCGTGAATCTTTAGGCATTCCAGAAGAAGATAGTGAAGATGTCGTGTTGTCCCGTGATGCCATCAAAATAAAATTTTCCTGCAAGGATAAAAGAAAACTTCTGATAGATTTTGATGCCGCGGCAAATTTTAAAGACAGAAA
>DAOPJS010000004.1:0-1227 GCA_035399785.1 Alphaproteobacteria bacterium | reverse complement strand
CAAGTGGGCGGTTCTTTACGCGAAAGCGGTATGAAAGAAGCGCCGTTTGTTTGGGTGGGGCTTGATCGTTTGGGATACACTATGATGGGTAACTTAAAGCCCAAGGACGGCCTGGTCGGCAGTTTCATTGCCGAAAAAACAGGCGCGGTTTTAATCAGATTACCAATTACCTCTGACTCACAGGGGCGCGATGTGGTCTTTGCGATTCACCCCGATATTGTCGGGGCAGTAACCGAAAAATTTTTTGACGCGGTCAAACTGTCACAAGGGGATGTCACCATCGGCGCGCCCAAGCTCATCAAAAATGCTGAACCTGCTCTTATCCGCCGATAAGACGTGCGTGGTTTGAAAGTTTCATTTTACAAATAGCCTGACGTTTTCTACGCTGTTTCTATCATGAAATTGACGTGGAAACAGATTGATCCGTTTTTAAAAAACCCTGATGCGGCGGCGCGGGTGGTATTGATTTACGGTCCCGATGACGGCCTGATGCGCGAGCGCTCTAAAACCATCGGCAGACACATTGTGCCTGATCTGGATGATCCGTTTAACGTTGTGGCGCTAAGCGCGGATATCCTGAATGACGATCCCGCCAGATTATCCGATGAAGCCAACGCCATGTCGATGATGGGTGGGGCGCGCCTGATCCGCATTGAAAGCGGCGGTGACAAATTAACACCGCTGATCAAAGATTATCTTGAAAATCCGTCTGCTGAAAATCTGGTGATTATCGAAGCGGGGGAGCTGGGCACCCGTTCTTCCCTGCGGTCTTTATGCGAAAAGGCAAAAAACGCCGCCGCGCTTCCCTGTTATGTCGAGGATGAGCGCGGGATGGCCAATTTGATCCGTGAAACACTCTCCGGTGCGGGCTGGCGCATAGACGGCGATGCCTTGCAGTTTTTTTCCGCCAATATTATGGGTGATCGGGCGCGGGCGCGGGGGGAAATTGAAAAACTCATCACCTATATGGGCGATTCAGCGTCAAATTTACAAAAAATTGTTACCTTGGAAGACGTACAGGCTTCTTGCGGGGAGGCAGGTACATCCAGTCTTGATGATCTGATCTATGCGGTGGCAGGATCGAATGCCAAATCCGCGCTAAGTGCCTATAACCGCCTGATCGGAGAAGGTGTCCCTGAAATCGTTATCCTGCGTACGCTTCAAAATCACTTCCGCCGCCTGCATTACACCCACGCGCTGATGGGGGATGGGAAGTCGCTGGAACAG
>DAOPJS010000003.1:0-17462 GCA_035399785.1 Alphaproteobacteria bacterium | reverse complement strand
ACAGATAACGAATTCTGCAAACTGGCATGGCGCCGTGAGCATCCTGATCTGGCAAATCTGAACCAGTGGAGCTTTGCAGATACAAACGGCTCTCTGCTGGATGGTCTGGGCGTTCGTGATAAACAAGCCGGTGTTGCCCTGCGTGCGACATTCATTGTTGATCCGCACAACGTTATTCAACAGGTTTCTGTTAACAGCCTGAATGTTGGCCGTAACCCTAAGGAAATCCTGCGTCTTTTGGATGCCCTGCAAAGTGACGAGCTATGCCCATGTAACCGTCCTGTCGGCGGTGAAACAATCGATGCGAGCAAAATCGCAAACGATATGGAAGCGAAGAAAGCCGCTTAATTATAAGAACAAGGCAGGAAGGGAATTCTTCCTTCCTGCTCTTTATCTGATAAGAGGAGGGATTAAATGAGTATAGAAAATATAAAAAATGCGATGCCTGACTATGCCAAGGATATCAAATTGAACCTGTCATCTTTGGCCAATGATGAAACATTAAACAAACAACAGCTTTGGGGCACTTTTGTTGCCAGTGCTTTGGCAGGCCGTAACGAATATGTGATTTCTGAAATTATTGCCGAAGCGTCAGAGCATTTGCCCGGTGAAGCCATGGAAGGGGCAAAAGCCGCTGCCGCGATTATGGGCATGAACAATGTCTATTACCGTTTTGTGCATTTGGCTGCCAATAAGGAATACCAAACCATGCAGGCAAAATTGCGTATGAATGTGATTGGTAATCCCGGCGTTGAAAAGGATGACTTTGAATTATGGTCTTTGGCGGTATCGGCCATTAATGCCTGTGGCATGTGTATCGATGCGCATGAGCAGCAATTGCTGAAACATGGAATGTCCAAAGAGCAGATCCAGACAGCAGTTCGTATTGCGGCAGTGGTTCACGCCGCCAGCGCCATTATGGACGGTGAGGCAGCAATGGCTTCTTCAAAAATGCAAAAAGCCGCTTAATATCAATACCTTGGAAATTTCGAAAGCGCCCTGTCCGTGGGCGCTTTTTTCTTGCCATTCATTCCGAAATATTTTACATATTTAAAAATGAGGCATTTGATCGGATTTAATCAATGGCTGGCAGCCAAGCTAAAAGCCGAATTTCCGGAGATGAGCGTTATTTATGCATCATCTTCTTGGAACGCGCGTCATGCCTGTCACGATTATCTGGCAGATTATTTGAGAGGGCATTTTGGTGACAGCGCCGAAGATATGATCACTGATTTAAACAACACAAAAGATCTTAGCTCTGTCGCGCATGCTTCTTACCCCGTCTATAGCGGGGATCAGGTTTATTATGTTTCCAGAGTTGATCTGGATTTAGCCCGCGTTTTCCCCTCCAAAGATTTTACCGAAAATTATAAATCGACTGCCATTCACGAAGCGGCTCATATTGTCGGACAGCATTGTTATAATCATCTGGGCTCCCTTAAGGAAGAAAACATGGCTGATTTATTTACGGCCTGCGTCATGGTCTGGATGGGGAAAGATGATTATATCGAAACCTTAACAAAAGCCAGAATTAGAAATGTGGTTGTCGATGCACCATTACCCTCAATTGTCCGCCATTATGGTTTTCCGACAATTGTGAAGAAGGCGGCGTCTTTATTTAATGAAATGCGTCAACAACGCGGGAGCGATCTGTCTTTTCGCGCTCTCTACAACAAAGTCAGTGATTTTCTGGATCGTCATGAAGCGGAGTTGGAAAGCTGGTTCGGATTTTCTGACGGAATGTTTTCTGCCTATTACGAGACCGGTGATTTTGCTGAAATTTTGTCCATGGCAAAAAAGGCAGGTCATCCACAGGCAGATATCATATCGGCAGTCATGGGCATTAAACCGGATATGAGTTTTCAATCACAATTTGAACCCAACCCCTTTATTTCCAGAGAGGCGGCCCATCGCTTTACGCGTGATAACGGCCTATCCGAAAAGGATTCAAAGTTTCCAAAACCAAACAGAAGACTTGCAGATATCTTGCAGGAATCGCCGTTTCCCCCTGACTTTTATGTTCTGCTGAACAGGGACTTAATTCGCGCGCCCATGGGGGTCAACCCGCGGGGGCCTCAGATTATTTAGATTTTCTCTTGTTCAGATTTTTAAGGTTGATGCTTACGAACCAGCCAAAGGTAAGATAGATCATGCCGTAATATATGATGGACACAATCACCATAGAAATTGCCAAGAGTGTCGGGGAATATCCCTGGAGAATATCCGATATGCTGATATTCTGAATGCCGGAGACAATCAGGGCGCCGATAAGCGAAACCGCAAATGCCCCAATCAGGCAAAAAAGGGAAATCAGAAGTTTTTCTTTTCTCACCGGTTTTCTGCCTTGGTCCACGGCAAATTTGTAAGAAACGGCGGTCACTGATCCTATCAGGATACCGATGTTCAGACCGCTGCCGACTTCCGCATCAATGAACGATAAAACAACATTCGCCAGCAAGATAATAACGGCATAAACAGCCATAAAAATAAGCCCATAGCGGTATAGATTGATTTCCCCTGTCATGGATTTCTCCTTTATTTTTTATTGGATTTTTGGTCGTGAATAAAAACTTCGCGGTGCGGATAAGGGATCTGAATATTATTTTCTTTAAGTGTATCCCATAGCGCCAGCATGACATCCCCCTTGGTATTGGTGATACCTTTTTCAGCGTCCTTGATCCAGTAACGCAGGACAAAGTTCAAAGAGCTGTCACCAAATTCAACCAGATGACAAACGGGGGTCGGGCTGTCGACCACACGGTCAGGCTTTGTGGCGGCTTCAATGGCCAATCTTTTGACTTCATGCGGGTCGGAGTCATAATGAACGCCGAATTTTGTTTCAATCCGCACCAGCGTATTACCATGTGACCAGTTGATCACTTGCTGGGTAATAAATTCTTCATTCGGCACAAGATAGGATTTGTTATCACGCGTGACCAATTCGGTATAGCGCGCGCCCATATGATTAACCCAGCCGAAGGTTCCGTCCATCTCGATAATATCGCCGGGTTTAATGGACTGGTCGAGGAGGAGGAGCATCCCGCTGAACAGGTTGGAGATAACCTTTTGCAAACCAAAACCAATCCCCAAACCGACAGCACCGGAAAAGACAGCGAATAAGGATAAATCAATTCCCGCCGATGTGACACCGATCAACAGCGCCGTAACAACCAGCACAACGCGCGAGATTTTCGAAATCAGCACGCGGGAGGACGGCGTCAAGCTGCGCACGGAAGACAGGCGTTTATCCAGAATATTGGCGATGAACAAGGCGCCATACATCAAGATAAAAATGCCGAGAATACCTTTGGTCACACTCAAGGCGGACAGACGGAAATTCCCGATATTAAAACCAATCGCATCCAGCGTTGTCATAGTTTGTTCAAGAACGCCGAAAATACTCAAGGCGGCAAGTGCCCACACGGTAAAGGCAATAATGTTTCGGGCGAAGCGGTTTTCGATGACCTGCGCAACAAGACGAATGAAAATCCATGCCAGTAACAGCTTAACAATCGCGATTGAAAAACTGACGGAAAAACCAAGTCCGACCGGACCGGCAATTTTTGCGCCGATAAAAATAAAGATCACGGCCAAAAACGGGAAAGTCAGCTTCAGGAAGCTATAGAGAATTTCCGTCAGGCGGAAAGGAATGCTCAGCTTGTTAACCAGATCGTTAAGGCGCGGTTTGATCAGATTTTTCAGGATAAAGGCCATGCCGAAGCATGTTGTCAGCAAAATCAGCTGGACGCCGAAATCCGGGGTCCAGATATTGGCAAGGAACCAATCGACCACTTGTTTTTGAATATCGGCAAGCTTCATGCTATCAATCATATCAATACTCTAGAGGAACCTTTGCCCAAAGAAAAGGTTTGCAATGTTATAAAGCACAAATAATAGGAGCGAATTGACATGGAATATCTTCACACAATGGTCAGGGTACATGATCTGGAGCAGGCGCTGGATTTCTACTGCACCAAGCTGGGGCTTGTTGAGATCTCCCGTAAAGAGAATGAGAAAGGGCGCTTTACCTTGGTTTTTTTGGCTGCGGGCGGTGACGAGAAATCCGCGAAAGACAATAAGGCGCCAATGCTGGAGCTGACCTATAACTGGCCGGATGAGAACGGTAAGGCAGAGGAATATACGGGCGGGCGTAATTTCGGTCATCTGGCTTACCGCGTTGAAAACATCTATGCGACCTGCCATGCCTTACAGGAAGCGGGGGTGACAATTAATCGTCCGCCGCGGGATGGGTATATGGCTTTTATCAAATCACCCGATGGCATTTCGATCGAGCTGCTGCAAAAAGGGGACGCGCTCGAGCCCAAGGAGCCTTGGGCATCAATGGAAAATACCGGCAGTTGGTAATTTATTCGGCGCGCAGTGCTTTCAAAAGCATTTCGGTCATATCGCTGACGAAGGCATCATCCAGTTCCTGCCCGCTGATCAGGCGGAAGAAGATAGGGCCCAAAATGACATCGATGGCGCTGTCGGTATCTATGTCCTGATCGAATTCACCGGTTTGTTTTCCGCCTTCGATATAAGATGACAGCGAATTGTAGCGGTCTTGCAAAAACGTGCTGATGAAAATTTTCAATGTTTCGGGATCAGGCTGCGCTTCGCCGACAATCTCGGCAACCAATCGGCCATTCTTCCCACCAAGCTGGCGCGTCAGTTTATCAATCAAGGTGCGCACACCTTCAACGGCGTTTCTTGGTGTCGGCAAAATATTGTGAAAAGCAGGCTGTGAAAAAACCGCTTCCATGATGACGGCGGATTTATTCGGCCACCAACGATAAATCGTTGTTTTACCGACGCCTGCCTTACGGGCGATGGCTTCGATTGATAATTTTTGTACTGAATTATGTGTCAGCAAGCGGCGCGTGGCTTCCAAAATAGCGCGGCGCGAGCTTTCAGAGCGCGGACGGCCGGATTTGAATTCTTTTTCTTCCATATCGTCATAATATTCCTGCGCTTGCTCTTGCATATCTTGTATCCTCTTGCTTTTTCTTGATTATTTGCCGCTCGCGGCGTTAAAACTATACGCTCCGTTTTATATTAGGGCTGTGGCTGAAATCAAGCGGAATTTGAATATTTTTTAATCTTAATTCTTTATTTTCGTTTTTACCCTAGACTATTACGAGCGCGCTGGCGTATAGAGGTTTTTTGTTTTTTGTACATCGGGGGCAAATGATGTATAAGGAAAATATATCACTAGTAAGGAATTTTGTGCGCTTAAGCATTTTTGCAATCTAGCTTGTTCATACGAACCTGTTGTATAATAAGCGAAACCAAAAAGAGGGGGCTGTCATGGAAGTATGGATTTTATACGGTGATGACATTGAATCTAACGCGGACTTGGCGCATGAATGTCGACGCTTCCTCGCCGAAGGTGAGAAAATGGGCATCAATGTTAAAATCATTAAGCCCGGCCAATTTGATCTTCTCGTTACGCAAGGGGTGCGTGACTCCATTTTAATTAACGGCAAAGCCGTTCCTCTTCCCGATTTTGTTTTCCCTTACTTTAATCATGCCGATCACGGATATTTCTCTCTGGCGATTGCGCGCCAGTTGGAACGTTTGGGCGTGCATGTTTTTAATACGGCAGATGTCATTGAAACGGTGCGTGATAAATTACATACGCATCAGGTGCTGGCCGAAAGCGGGATTGATACGCCCGACACCATGCTGGCGAAATTCCCTGTCGATATGCAACTGATCGAAGAAACAATCGGTTTTCCGTTGGTGGTCAAAACATTGAATGGGGCGCTCGGGATCGGCGTGTTCCTGCTGGAAAGCCGCAGCGCGTTTCAGGATCTGATGGAATTAGTCGGCGAAACCAATCCGAATTTGCAATTGATCTTCCAGAAATTTGTTTCCGTCAGTAAGGGGCGCGACCTGCGCCTGTTCGTTGTTGATGGGGAGGTCATCGCCGCGATGGAACGCCGTGCCAAAGACGGCGGCTTTAAAGCCAATTACAGCTCGGGCGCCAGCGTTCATGAATTCAAACCCGATCAGGAAGCAATTGATATTGCCCTGAAGACGGCAGAAGTTTTGAATATTGATATCGGCGGGATTGACCTGCTGTTTAAAGAGGGCGGCGGTTATACAATTTGTGAAGCCAATACCTTCCCGGGATTCAAAGGTCTTGAAAAAGCCTCGGGCGTGAATGTAGCAGGCAAAGTATTCGAAGCCATGCAACGCCAGCTTCATAAAAAAGGCGGCGTCCCCAGAAGCGCACTAAAAGCTGCGGCGACTCATTCGTCACCTGATACACGTCATTAAAAAAATCAGCGGAAATAAAAACTAAAATCTTGTCGGGGCGGGATCAATCTCGACAATCCGTCCACCGCGCAGTTCCAACACAGCCAAGGCACGTTCAACAAGCCCGTTTTGTTGAAAACGAAAAACGCCGTCTGTTCCTGAAAAGCCGTTCGGATTGGTCAAAGCTGTGTAATTGAAATCCGGGGTGCTGCCTTTTTGAAAACCGTTGCGGGCCAATATAGCGGCCAAGGCCGTGGCATCATAAGCCAGTGTGGCAAGACGTACCGGTTGCTGGCCATAGGTCGACATATATTTTTGTTCGAAACTGCGGCGGGCATTGGGGGATGGGGCGGCAAACCATGCGCCCTGCATATTGGGTTGGGCGGCGACGCGGGCATCATCCCACAACCCTGTGCCGATACGTTTGACCTGCGCAGGCATCATGTTGTTATAACTCAGCGCGCTGGAGATGGTTTCAATTTGCGTTCCGCCGACGGGCATAAAGACAGCATTAAAATCAACAGAGCCATTAGGATTTTTCAAATTGCTGACTTGATTGATAACGGCAGGGTCGCCGGGCATAAAACGGATTGATTTGGTGATGGTACTGCCACTGCCGCGCGCGGTCTGTTCAAAACGGCTTGTGACGATGTCACCATATTTGTCACGCGGCGCAATCAAAGCATATTTTGTATATCCTTGCGCGCCGGCATAGCGGGCAATGCGGTCCACTTGTGAAAACGGCATAAAGCCCATCATGAAAGTCGATTGATCGGCAAGTGCCCAATCGGTTGAAAAAGCAATGACGTTTATATTATTCGGTTTGGCGACGGCTTTCACGGCGCGCACGGAATCTGCCAGCAACGGACCCAGAATTAATTGTGCCCCGTCCTGAATGGCGCTCATGGCCGCCGCGCCCGCCCCGTCGGCCGTTCCTTTTGTGTCACGCGGGATCAAATTAAAATTGGTGTATCCCATATCAAACAATGCCAGTTGCGCCGCCTGTAACATGGAATGACCGACAACGGATTCATGGCCGCTCAGCGGTAATAAAATCGCTACCTTAACGGGCGGAAGATTTTCAAAGCCCGTATTGCCGTAAGGTTGTTGGGGCGCGCTGGCTGTCATGGAATTTTGTGTCGCCTCGGGCATTGCCTCGGCACTGCTGTTGGGATGATAGGACGGATGGCTTGTATCTCTTGTTTTCCAGGCATTGTTGATGTCATCGACTGCCGCACAGCCTGCCATGGTCAAAACGGCAAAAAGACAGATAATAAGTAAGGGATATTTTGTAATCGTCATGGTATTCTCTGTTAAGCCCTGATAATTTCGAAGGATTATGTCTGATATCAGATCAAAGCCTACACAAAAAAGCCAAGCAATGCCACAGGACAATACAGCAAAAAATACAGCTTCGGGGAAAACTACGGGTGTTAATGTACAGCCCAAAGCCGTGGCGATGAAGCCGGGGTTCTATCTGGTGGCAACGCCGATCGGTAATTTGCGTGACATAACATTTCGGGCACTGGATGTTTTATCCTCTGTCGACTTGATTGTCTGTGAAGATACGCGTGTGACAGGCAAATTGATGAATGCTTATGGCTTTAAAAAGAAGATGCAGGTCTATAATGACCACAGCACGGATAATCAGCGCGAAGCGTTGATTAATGCCGTGGCACAGGGACAATCCATTGCCGTTTTAAGTGATGCGGGTACGCCGCTTGTTTCCGATCCGGGGTATAAGCTGGTGCGCGGCGCGGTGGCGCAGGGCTTATATGTGACATCTGTACCTGGGCCGAATGCGGCGCTGCCTGCTTTGCAACTATCGGGATTGCCGACAGATCAGTTTTCTTTCTTAGGGTTCATGCCGCCAAAATCCGCCGCGCGTCAGACGGCGCTCAAAAAATGGGAGAGCGCGCCGGGAAGCTTGATTTTTTATGAAACCGGGCCGCGGCTGGTTGAAAGTCTGCAGGATATGCGCTTAGTCTTGGGCAACCGCGAAGCGGCTGTCATGCGGGAGCTGACAAAAATGTATGAAGAGGCGCGGCGCGGCACATTATCCGATTTGATTTTGCATTATACGACCAAGGGTGCGCCCAAAGGTGAAATTGTCGTGGTGCTGGGGCATGGTGTGGCGGAAATTATTTCAACGGAAAGCATTGAAAAGCAATTAAAACGCGCGCTGGAAAAGATGTCGGTGCGGGATGCGGCCGAAATGGTGGCGCAGGCAACAGGCAAGCCGAAGAAAACCATTTATACCCTTGCTTTGAAACTGGCCAGCAATCCAAAAAAATAATGAAGAGGCAAAAAAAGAAAACATATGACCGCGGCATGAAGGCCGAAGGTCTGGCCGCGCTGTGGCTACAGGTTAAGGGATATAAAATTCTGGCGCGGCGCTATAAGACACCCGTTGGTGAAATTGACCTTATTGTTCAGAAAAATAATCTGATCGCTTTCGTCGAGGTAAAATCCCGCATGACAACGACGCAGGCGCTGGAAAGTCTGACACCAAGTATGCGCCGCCGTATCGAACGCGCGGCGGCTCATTATATTGGCCATAATAATTGCGAGGGTCGGGAATTGCGCTTTGACTTGGTCACAGTGGCGCCGCCCTTTTTCATTCAGCATCTGGACAATGCGTGGTTGCAGGCGGCATAATATTTTTTATGATTCGAAATATTCAAACGACATTATTGGTTTTGCCTGTTCTGCTGCTTGGCGGTTGTACGGGCGTGGGATTGTTGACGGGCGCGGCTGCGGTGACGGGCATATCTGCGGCGCAGGAAGGTGGTCTTGACCGCGCCTACACTGATACAAAAATCAAAGTGAATATCAATGATGCTTGGTTCCAATATGATGTTGATGCTTTCCGCAAACTCAGCACCACAGTTAATCAAGGACGTGTTCTGATTACAGGGGTTGTGCAAGATCCGCAGCAGCGCGTCGAAGCCGTTCGTCTGGCATGGCAGGTGAAAGGGGTGACACAGGTCATCAATGAAATTCGTGTTGCCGAAAGTGAAGGCGTCACAGGATTTGTGAAAGATGGCTGGATTACATCGAAACTCAGAACCGCTTTGACCTTTGACCGTGGTGTGCAGTCTATCAATTATTCCATCGATACGGTGCAGGGGGTTGTCTATCTGATGGGCGTTGCACAAAATCAGGCAGAGCTTAACCGAGTGATCGAAACGGCGCGTACGACATCCGGCGTGAAACAGGTTGTCAGCTACGTGAAGCTTGCGGGTGAACCGTTAGCTGAGGCAAAGCCGGCAGAACCACCGGCCGCGCAGGATTTTAATAATGATCCTCAGCCGATCCAAAATACCAACACAACAAATACGAATTTGAAAACCAATGAAATAACCGATGACGTTGACGTTCCTGCGCGTTCCGTGCCGGAAGGACAACCATCAATTCAGGATCAGTACTATAATAACTGATGGTAATATTAAGTGAGTCTTTCTGTAGAGAGTGAATTTTTAAATCTTCTCAAAGAAGTCGGTAAGTCAAAGGACGAAGATATCCATCTGACCGATGCGGCGCTGGCCATGGCGGCGCTTGACAGTCCGGGGATATCGATTGAACGTTATCAAAACCATATTGCAAAAATGATTGGTGAGGTAGCACAGCGGCATCAGGCTTTGCTTGATGAGGGCGCCGAAGATAACGCCGAAACGCAGCTCGCCGCCTTAAAATATGTTATTGCCGATGTGCATGGATATGAAGGGGACACGGAAACTTATGAGGACTTGCAAAACGTCAATCTGATCCGTGTGATAGAACGTCAAAAGGGAATGCCTGTTTCCATTGCCTTGCTTTATGTTCATATCGGCTTGGAACAAGGATGGTCGATTGCGTCGCTGAATTTTCCTGCGCATGTTGTCTGCCGTATTGAAAAAGGCGGGCAACGTTTATTGTTTGATCCGTTTAACAAATGCAAAATTTTGCAGGCGGCAGATTTAAGACAGCTGTTAAAAACACTGGTCAGTCCGCAGGCGGAACTGGCGGCAAGTTATTATGAACCTGCCGGCAAGCGTGACATGCTGATCCGCATGCAAAACAACATCAAACTGCGCCAGATAGAAAGTGAAGATTATCTCGGTGCGGTGAAAACTATCGAAACCATGCGCCTTATTGATCCCGATGAATACCGCCTGTTGCTGGATGCGGGGGTTTTATATGCGCGCACCAATCAGGCCTTGGCCGCAGTCGATGCGCTGGAAAAATATATCGATCTAGCTCCGTCAAAGGCTGATCAACACGACGCGCTTTTATTGCTGCAGCAAATAAAAGAAAGCCTTAATTAAGTATTGACATAATGACAAAATGCCATAATCTGTTCCTCTTTTAGGTAGAACAGAGTGTCACTATGCCTTTGGATTATACAGATCAGCAGGCCTATATTGCCCAAATCAGGTCTTTTCCAAACCTCAGTTTTGATGAAGAGCAGGACGCCGCCCGCAGATGGAAAGAGCATGGGGATCAATCTGCCCGTCAAAAACTGATAGAATCCCATCTTAAATTTGTGACGGTTTTTGCCGCGAAGCTGCCGCGCCACTTGTTTTCTGATGGCATATCCGTCGGTACGATTGGCCTTATGAAGGCTATCGATAGATTTGAACCGGAACAAGGTAACAGATTGTCGACTTATGCGCGCTGGTGGATCCGTGCGGAGTTGGAACAAGATGCTTCTTTAAAGTCGCATATTATTAAATTACCGACATCGGCGTCTCACAAATCCATGCAGAAGAATTTAGGCAAAGCCCTGAAAAAAGTTGCCGGTGAAAAACTTGTCTATACCGAACAGGATTTATCTCAGGCCGCCGATACTTTGGGCGCCCCATTTGAAATGGTTAAAAAATATTACATGCAGGTTTCTCAGGGAACTGTCTATCTTAACGCCAGAGCAGGAGACGATGGAGAAGGATCTGAAATTGGCGAGTTGATAGCGGATCCGAATGCTGTTAATGCCGAAGAAATGATGTGCGAACAGGATGAGCGCGAGCAAAAGCATGGTCTTTTAATACGTGCTTTTGAGGAAGCCAACCTGAATGACAGAGAAAAAGAAATTTTAAGAGCGCGCCGTTTGAGCGAAGATCCCTCGACATTGGAAGAGCTGGGAGAAAAATATGAGATCAGTAAAGAACGTGTCAGGCAGATTGAAGTAAAGGCGTTGGAAAAAATAACAGCCTTCATACTGAATGCACGTGATATTGAAGGAACGGTTTCTTCCCGTCCCAAAAGAATTGCGCCGCGCAAAAAAACAAAAAAACATTTGAATGGGAAAACACTCCAAAACGGGAATGTTGCAAAACGCAATTCTGCTGCTCCCGAACGGGATCACTTTATCAAAGGAACGACAAGCGCCTATATGATTCCGCTCAGTAAAAAAAGAAGGGAGCGCTCAGGACTTATTGTTGATTATATGTACGCACAGGCAGAACTTGACGGCGTGGATTTAGATCTGGCGGTTTTACAAAATGGATTTGATGCCACTTTAAAAAATCTCTTTCCGAAATTATCCGTCAACGAAGCAAAAATTTTGGATATGGCATATCTGAACGGCGAATGGGTTTATTCGGATCAGGCAATTGCTGCGAATTTGGGACTGACTGTTGCTACGGTAAAGGTATCTTCCTCCAGGGCTTTTCATAAGATTGCAGAAACTGTTCAAAATCATGCAGAAACGCCGACGCCGCCAAGTGTTTTGCAATCTGTAAAATTACCGGCGCGGGTTTTGGGGTAGATTGCGGCTAAAAGGTGAAAAGACGGGGGTATTCTTATGATCCCCCTTGTCAGTCACAAGACAAACCATTAAATATAGAATCACTTTAGGCCGCCTAGTTACAAGGAGTTTTGCATGCGCACCCCAAATAAATTTCTACATCTTGTTCTTATTGCTTTGATACCGCTGACATTGGCGGCGTGTTCGTCAAACCAGAAAGATTTGGGAGATTCTGACGGTATGGCAATCGGTCAGCCTGAAGATCTGAATAATAACGGCATGGGCATGGACGGTGTTGACCAATACGGCACAGCATCTGTCGGCGGCGTAGACAGTTCAGCCGTTCCCGGCACACAGGCCGACCTTGCTGTTCAGGCAGGAAGCGATTTGGTCTTTTTCGATACAGACAGCAGTGAGCTGACATCTCAGGCGCGCTCTATTTTGGAGGCACAGGCTCGTTGGTTGAATAACTATCCGAACCTGAATGTAACGATTGAAGGTCATGCGGATGAGCGCGGAACACGCGAATACAACTTGGCGCTGGGTGATCGCCGCGCTAACTCAACGAAAAATTATCTGATTGCCATGGGCGTTGATCCACGCCGCATCAATACCATCAGCTACGGTAAAGAACAGCCATTGGTTGTCGGTGCTGACGGTACATCATGGGCACAAAACAGAAGAACAAGAACACGTGTTGAATAAGAAAAAAACACTCTTGAATTTAAGGGGGGCACAGGGGGTAAAAGTTCTGTGCCTTTCTTCTATGACCGTCTTGCTGTCGGTTTGCGGCAGCGGTATAGCAATCGCACAATCGCCTGTCTATACAACCAATAATCCCAATGCCCAGATGGAAGTCCGCCTGCAACAAATGGAGGCGCAGGTGCGTGATCTGACGGGGCGGGTTGAAAATCAGGTTTATGAAATAAATCAGCTGAAGCAACAGATCAAACAACTGGAAATGGGGGCGCCCGGCACTTCTGCGGGATTTGATAATGGTCCCAAAACCAATGAATTGCCGCGTGTCGCGCCGCCTCCCGGGGCGGGTCAGATCGGTGTTCCGACGCGTGATATGCCGGGGCAATCTGTCATGGCGAAACCCGAACAATCCAACCCTTTTAATCTGGATCTGAAGCCACAAGAAATTGAGGGGATGAAAACGGCTGTTCCCGGCGGCGGTACGACAGAGGCGACCGCGCTGTATGAACAGGCCTACGCCAATTTAAAAGTTGAAAAATATGAAGAGGCGGAAAAAGAATTCGAAAAATTTCTGACCAATTACGGCGATCATGTCTTGGCGGCCAATGCGAAATACTGGCTGGGTGAAACCTATTACGTGCGCGGTGATTACAAAAAAGCGGCCCGCACTTTTGCCGAGGGTTTCAAGACATATCCTGAAAGCGCCAAATCTCCCGACATTTTGTTAAAGCTGGGCATGTCGCTGAATGGCATGGGCAAGAAAAAGGAAGCCTGCGTGGCGCTTTCTCAAGTGTCGGTAAAATTTCCAACCGGATCGGAACCCGTTGTTGAGCGCGCCGAAAAGGAAATGGAAAAACTCGGCTGTGACTCTTAAGCGGATTGATGCCGGTAACCTCCCTTACAGATTTCTTCTCTATCCATCAGGATATTGATCAGCAAGCATCCTATGCCGTTGCGCTGTCGGGTGGTCCGGACAGTATGGCCTTGGCGCATCTGCTGATTGAATGGGCGCAGGCACATCAAAAGAAACTTTATCTCCTCACTGTTGATCACGGGCTGCGTCCCGAAGCAAAGGCAGAGGCGCAGATGATCGCCCATTGGACCGCCTCTCTGGAAAAGAATTTTATTCATCACGAAATTCTGACATGGGCAGGAGAAAAACCGCCGACGGGAATTATGGAGGCGGCGCGCAGTGCCCGCTATCATCTTATGGCGACTTATTGTCATGATCATAAAATCAACACTCTCTTTATCGCCCATCATCAGGATGATCAGGCGGAAACTTTTCTTATCCGCCTGAGTAAAGGAAGCGGTCTGGACGGTCTGGCCGCGATGGGCACAACAAGACAATATAATGATGAACTGATTTTGGCGCGCCCGCTTTTAAATGTTTCAAAACAAGAGATCATTGATTATTGCACTGTTCAAAATTTACCGACAATTAATGACCCCAGTAATCAAAACAGTGATTATCTGCGCCCGAGATTGCGCGCTTCGATGCAGGTGCTTGAGCAAGAAGGGCTGAGTGCAAAACGTCTGGCAATGACGGCAAAAAGAATGGCCCGCGCACGCCGTGCCTTGGAAGAAATCACACAGCGCACATATGCTGAATGCCTGATTGAAAACGATACGCAAAAAACAATTTTGAATTTTGATCGTCTTCATCAAGAGCCGGAAGAAATTGGTCTGCGGGTTTTACAAATGGTTTTGGAATCCGCCCGCATTGACGCCGACTATCAGGTAAGGATGGAAAAGCTCGAGGAATTATTTGCCGCGATTTGGCATCAAAGCAGTGATTTTAAACCCAGAACATTGGGCGGGTATGTTTTTTCACTTAAAAGTGACAAAACGTCTAAAAATACGTCATTATGGATTGAAAAAGAAAAAGGATAATCCTTGCGTATTTTTATTGCCATATTGCTGTTTTCTTTTCTGATCCCTGCCGTGGGACAGGCTGAAAGAAAAAAAACGCCCACGCCCGAGCAGGAAGCCCTGTTAAAAAAAGATTTAACAGGCGTTCTTCGCGGTTTTGTCTGGGGCCTATCACGCACGGTCATTCTGGAGAACGAGCAAGCGCCTTTCATGGGTGAGGAAAACGGCACTTTACTTTATCTTGATTATATTCGCGGGATCAAAAGCACTATCGCTTACGAGTTTGAGGACGATAAATTATGGCGGGCGCGTATATTTATCGAAAAGAAATATTCGGTCATGCAAGACCGTATTAATGACCTATTGCTCGTTAACGAAGATCTGACCCGCCGCTTCGGGAAACCCGTAAAGCAGGAATTTATCTGGAAGGACAAGAGCGAAAAGAACTTCCCTGAAAACTGGGGCTGGGCGGTTTACCGCGGCGAATTATTCATCACAATTGTATGGCAAAACAAAGAAACCGAAGTAACGGCTTACCTGGGGGCAAAAAAACTTTATAACCCGCTTTTTAACGTAACTTATGTTGATCGCCGTGCGAAACAAAGCCATACCAAAAAGCAAGCAGATAAACTTCTGCTCGCGCCATAAAAAAGGCCTGTTTAAAGGATAAAATGATTATTCAAATGGTCGGAAAACGTGAGAAATGCTTGCTTTTTGGCCAAAAAAGCTTACATTTCACGCATAAGATATAGATGAAGGACAACAACCCGTGAACAACCTTGGACGTAATGTATTTTTCTGGCTGGCAATCGGTATGCTGCTGGTGTTTTTGTTGAACGCTTTTCAGGGCGGCCAAATGGCCAATCTGACCGGTAAGACCGGCACCGAAATGGCCTATAGCGACTTTATGGCCGATGCCAAGGCAGGGCGTATTGCCGATGTCACGATTCAGGGACAGGAAGTCACAGGACATTTCACCAGCGGCGGCGAGCCGTTTAAGGTAACCGTTCCTGACGGGGAAAATGTTGTCGACCGTATTCAAGGGGCGGGTGTCCGCATTACAGCGAAAGAGGCTGAAGCAGAAAAAATCAGCGCCTTTTCAATTTTGCTGTCATGGTTCCCGATGTTGCTCCTGATCGGGGTGTGGATTTTCTTCATGCGCCAGATGCAGGGTAAAGGCGGCGGCGGTGCCATGGGCTTTGGCAAATCCCGCGCCCGTATGCTGACCGAAAAGCACGGCCGCGTGACATTTGATGATGTGGCGGGAATTGATGAAGCCAAAGTCGAATTACAAGAAGTGGTTGAATTCCTGAAAGATCCGCAAAAATTCCAGCGTTTGGGCGGTAAAATTCCAAAAGGGGCTTTGCTTGTCGGTCCGCCGGGAACGGGTAAGACCTTGACCGCCCGCGCTGTGGCGGGGGAGGCCGATGTACCGTTTTTCACGATTTCAGGATCTGACTTCGTTGAAATGTTTGTCGGGGTCGGGGCGTCCCGTGTGCGTGATATGTTTGAACAAGGGAAGAAAAATGCCCCTTGTATCATCTTTATTGACGAGATTGATGCCGTCGGTCGCCACCGCGGCGCCGGACTTGGCGGTGGGAACGATGAACGTGAGCAGACTTTGAACCAGTTGCTGGTCGAGATGGATGGTTTTGAGGCCAATGAAGGTGTCATCCTGATTGCCGCAACCAACCGCCCTGATGTTTTAGATCCTGCGCTGCTGCGTCCGGGTCGTTTTGACCGTCAGATTGTTGTGCCGCTGCCCGATATCACCGGCCGCGAAAAAATTCTGAAAGTGCATATGAAAAAAGTACCGTTGGCTCCCAATGTTGATGCCAAGGTTCTGGCGCGTGGCACGCCCGGTTTTTCTGGTGCTGATTTGGCAAACCTTGTGAATGAGGCAGCTTTGCTGGCGGCGCGTAAAGATCGACGCACGGTCGGCATGGATGACTTCGAAGGCGCAAAAGACAAAATCATGATGGGCGCCGAGCGTAAGTCCATGGTGATGACCGAGGACGAGAAAAAACTTACCGCCTATCACGAGGCAGGACACGCCATTGTCGCGCTGCATGAACCTGAGTCTGATCCGATTCATAAGGCAACGATTATTCCGCGTGGCCGCGCCTTAGGTCTTGTGATGCGTTTGCCGGAAGGGGATCGTATCTCCATGTCCAAAGCAAAATTGAAGGCGGATTTGTCCGTTGCAATGGGCGGGCGTATTGCCGAAGAGATGATTTTCGGTGAAGAAAAAGTGACAACAGGCGCCTCCAGCGATATCCAGATGGCAACCGATACGGCGCGCCGCATGGTGACGGAATGGGGTATGTCTGAAAAACTCGGCCCGCTGCGTTACACCAGCAATCAGGAAGAGGTTTTCCTTGGTCACTCCGTATCACAATCAAAAAATATTTCCGATGATACGGCGGCGCTGGTGGATTCGGAGACACGTTTGATTGTCGAAAATGCCTATGCCCGTGCAAAGGATATCCTGACCAAAAATCTGGATCAGCTCCACACTTTGGCAAAGGCTTTGCTGGAATATGAATTGCTCAGCGGGGATGAAATCAAGGACCTGCTGAAAGGCAAGCCGATTATTCGCGATGATGTGGATGATGAACCTGTCGATAAAGGGCCTAAATCATCTGTCCCGACGACCAAAAATGTCGGCGGTGAACAACCGCAAGGGGCGTAGTTATCCTGTAACAATTCAGTCAAATACAAAAAAGGCGCTGACCATTCAGCGCCTTTTTCTTTTCCTAGAGGGGGAGTAAAAACCTATACGGGGCCTGCGGCTATTCTTGCCTCGGGGCCTTTCGGACCGACATCCTGTTCGCTTGCAGGAGATCTGGGTAAGGTCTGACCCAGCGTTTGCAACTCCGCCAAGCGCTGACCGGAGGCACTGTCC
>DAOPJS010000002.1:0-17740 GCA_035399785.1 Alphaproteobacteria bacterium | reverse complement strand
CAAAGCGGTCGGGCAGGATCTGCTCTCTCTCGCCATCGCCTATAATGCGGGGCCGGGTAATCTGGCGAAATGGAAGGAAGAGCGCGCCCATATCGAAGATCCGCTGCTTTTCATTGAAACCATTCCGTTCAATGAAACCCGCGCCTTTGTGGAACGGGTGCTGTCCAATTACTGGATCTACCGCATTCGTCTGGATCAGAAAACGCCGTCTCTGGATGCCGTGGCCAAGGGACAATGGGCGCGTTATGCCGCGCAGGACGGCTCGTTCTTCAATATTGCGATGAGCAATTAATCAACTATTTCAAAAGATCAATCAGCTGGTCTTTCAAGGTAATATCACCAACCGCAATGGTGCGCCCGTCCGATTTTGTGGTGAGGGCTTTGCCGTTCCAATCACCCATCCAACCGCCGGCACCTTCGACGATCGGGGGCAGGGCGCAATAATCATACGTGCCCAGCTGGGTTTCAATCACCCCGTCCAAGCCGCCCATGCTGAGCAGACCATAAGAATAACAATCGCCGCCCCAAATAAACTGGGCGCTGGCTTGTTTCAGTTTTTCCCATTCATGCGGAAGCTGCGCGGGGTCGGTGCTGGCCAGACGGGCCTTGGATAATTTCGGACATGATCTGGTGCTGACGGATTTACCGTTAAAAAGGGTGGGCTGGCCTTTGGCGCCAATCCAGCGTTCGGTTAAGATCGGTTGGTCGATCATCCCCATGACGGGAACGCCGTTTTCGCACAGGGCAATCAACGTGCCGAAAGTCGGACGACCGATAACGAAGGATTTGGTGCCGTCAATCGGGTCTAAAACCCATTGATACTGGTTTTTTCCTTCTTTTATGCCGAATTCTTCGCCGATAATGCCGTCTTCGGGGCGCTTTTCTTCAATAATGGCGCGCAGGCGCTGTTCAACGCCGCGGTCGGCGATGGTCACGGGGCTGGCATCGGCTTTGGTATCAACATCGAAAGGCCGGCGGAAATGGCCGCGGATAATTTGTCCTGCCTCATCGGCCAGATACTGCCCTAACTCAATAAAATCTTGCATAGTTTCAACGACTTTCGCATATTAGACGCCTAAATTAGAGGACATTCAGGCAAATGAAAACAGTCAATGACATCAGAACCGAATTTTTGGGCTTTTTTGAAAAGAACGGGCACACTCCTGTCGCGTCCTCGCCACTGGTACCGCAGAATGACCCGACCCTGATGTTTGCCAATTCGGGGATGGTGCAGTTCAAGAATGTTTTTACGGGTGTTGAACATCGTGATTATTCCCGCGCCACCACCGCGCAGAAATGCGTGCGCGCAGGGGGCAAGCATAACGACCTTGATAATGTCGGTTATACGGCGCGTCACCACACCTTCTTTGAAATGCTCGGCAATTTTTCCTTCGGTGATTATTTCAAGGAAGAAGCAATTGGTTTTGCGTGGGAATTGGTGACCAAGAATTTTGGCATGCCCAAAGACAAATTATTGGTGACGGTGCATTCAACGGATGAAGAGGCCGCAGGTCTGTGGCGTAAGATTGCAGGCTTCAGCGATGATCGCATTATCCGCATTCCGACCGATGATAATTTCTGGCAAATGGGCGATACGGGGCCTTGCGGACCCTGTTCCGAAATTTTCTATGATCAGGGTGACAAGTTGCAGGGCGGCCCGCCGGGATCACCCGATGAAGACGGCGACCGTTTCCTGGAATTCTGGAACCTCGTTTTCATGCAATACGAACAAGAGCCGGGTGAAGATGGTCAACCCATCCGCCGCCCATTGCCAAAACCCTCTATTGATACAGGAATGGGGCTGGAGCGTATGGCGGCGCTGATGCAGGGCAAGCTGTCTAACTACGATATTGATCTGCTGCGTTCGATTATTGAACACTCTGCCGATTTGACGGGCGTTAATCCGGATGGTGATCAGGCCGCGAGCCACCGCGTGATTGCTGACCATTTGCGTTGCTCATCTTTCTTATTGGCCGATGGTGTGATGCCATCCAATGAAGGACGCGGTTATGTTCTGCGCCGTATTATGCGCCGCGGGATGCGTCATGCCCATTTGCTCGGCGCGCAAGAACCGCTGATGTATAAATTACTGCCGACTTTGGTGTCGATGATGGGCGAAGCCTATCCTGAATTAAGACGCGCAGAATCTCTCATTTCTGAAACATTGAAAAATGAAGAAACCCGTTTCAAGCAAACGCTGGATCGTGGATTGAAAATGCTGGATGAAGAAGCCGCCAATGTGCGTGATAATACGCTGGCGGGGGATGTGGCGTTCAAGCTTTATGATACTTACGGCTTTCCTGTTGATTTGACCGCCGATGCACTGAAAGCCAAAGGCATTGCCGTTGATATGAAAGGCTTTGAAGCCTGCATGGAAGAGCAGAAGAAAGCCGCCCGCGCCGCATGGTCAGGGTCCGGTGATGCAGGCACGGAAAAACTCTGGTTTGAATTGTTGGAGACAATCGAGCCGACAGAATTCTTAGGATATAAAACCGAAGAAGCCGAAGGTAAAATTGTTGCGCTGGTTAAAGACGGTAAAGTTGTCGACAGTTTGAAAAAAGGGGATGAGGGCGCAATCCTTGTGAACCAAACACCTTTCTATGGTGAGTCCGGTGGTCAGGTCGGGGATACAGGGATGGTAAAATCCGAAACAGGGCAGGCTGATGTCACTGATGTCAAAAAACAACTCGGTAAATTATTTGTTCACTACGTCAAGGTAACAGCCGGGAATATTAATAAAGGCGACGCGCTGGAATTACATGTTAATCATAAACGCCGCGGCGCCATCCGTGCCAATCACTCCGCCACGCACTTGTTGCATGAAGCACTTCGTGAAACTTTGGGGGACCATGTGGCGCAAAAGGGCTCCTTGCAGGATGAACAGCGCACACGTTTTGATATCTCCCAACCTGTCGCGATTACCGCTGAGCAATTAAAAATTGTCGAGCAACAGGTGAATGATGAAATCCGTGCCAACACACAGGTCATTACGCGTGTCATGCCACTGGAAGAAGCGCGCGAAAGCGGCGCGATGGCGCTTTTCGGTGAGAAATATGATGATGAGGTTCGCGTTGTCTCTATGGGTACCCAAAAAGACGGACAGAATAAACCTTACTCGGTGGAGCTTTGCGGCGGCACGCATGTGAACCGCACGGGCGACATCGGTCTGTTTAAAATTGTTTCTGAAAGTGCGGTCTCTGCGGGTATCCGCCGTATCGAAGCTTTAACAGGGGCAAACGCTCTGCGTTATCTGGAAGAGCAGGAACAAAACCTGGCGCAGGCCGCGCAGATTTTAAAAACAACACCGGCGGAAGTGACTGCGCGTGTGAAGGCACTGGCCGATGAAAAGAAAAAGCTGGAGCAAGAGGTTGCCAATCTGCGTAAAGCGTTGGCGACAGGCGGCGGCGCATCCTCCAATGATGACGTGAAAGAAATCAACGGCGTTAAATTTATCGGTAAAGTGCTGGAAAATTTCCCTGCCAAAGACCTGAAAGGGATGGCCGATGAGCTGAAGCAAAAAATAGGCTCCGGCGTTGTCGCTTTAATTGCCATTGATGACGGCAAGGCCTCCATCGTTGTGGCGGTGACCAATGACCTGACCGATAAAATCAATGCCGTTGATCTGGTAAAGCTCGGCGCGGAAGCGCTGGGTGGGAAGGGCGGCGGCGGCCGTCCCGATATGGCACAAGCGGGCGGCACAAACCCATCTGCGGCCAATGACGCCGTCAGTGTGATTGAAGCAAAACTGGCTTAAGTAAAAAATTAAGCGGGAACTTTTTCGCGTTTACGGTCTTTGCACGGACGTTTATCTGTTCTGAATTTTTCGAACATATCCATTTGTGTGATCGTATCCAGCAGGGCTTTTCTGCTGCCGTTACTGAAATGTTCATTGACGGTTGCCCGCGCTGCATCCAACAAGGCCTTAGCCGATAGCGGCGGGAAGTCATTGGCAATAGATGGCTTCATAAAGGTATTCATACCGGCATCGGCAAAAACTCTGTTATACAAAAGGGCGCCCAAAGCATCAAAAGCTTGAAACTTTGCTGCTTCATCAACACATAGCTTTGTTGCACGTTTTCTGTCTCTTGCTGTTATGACACCATTAAAGGCTGTTTCAAAAGCATGTTGTGCCTCGCGGCCGATATTGATGAATCTGCGTGTCAATTTATCAATATCCATCTGGCTTTCATGTTCGATTTTAACTTCGACCAAGGTCTCCAGATCGGATAATGCATGTCCCTCGGGAACTGTCGCCAGCCATAGGCTTTTATGCGCGCGGAACTGCGTTTTCTTGTGGGGTTCCCAATAATGGTTTTTAATCGCCAGCGTTCTTGGGTCTTCTTCGATGGCCTTCATGGCATCGCCCAGCGTGTTCAGACTTACTTTATTTTTTCTGGCGCATGTCTGCTTCAGGGCAACAAACATGACGCCGGCATAATCGACCAGACGATCTGCCAATACTTGGCCGGTTGCTGTTTTTCGTTCGGCTGATTCAAGTTTTTTGACACGCGGGCCCACTACCGCAAAATCTGCGCGGGGATCCAGATGATTTTTAGGGTCAGCAATTTTTGCGTTTTTTTCCTCACAGTAATCTTCCAGCCATTCACGAAAGTTTTTCGGGCTGCGTTCATAGGCCATGAAATCGCTATGGGGAATTTCAATGTAAGAGAAGCCGTTATCGTCCATAAAGGCACGTGCCTGGTCTTGGATATCACCTTGGGCGGCCTCTGCAATGTCTATATATTCTTGTTCGGATAAACCGGGAATAGGGTGCGCCGTTGTGGACCACCCTCTCTTGTAATCATATGCGGCACTGCTGTGCTCTGTTTTTAATTTTTGTTGGACCGACATATTCTACCTATAAGCTAAATATAATAAAATTACTTAAACTGAATCAACCCTGTAACTAAGTTATGCGGAAGAAGTTACCATATTATTATGTAAATATCAAAGGGATTTAAGATTGTATTCGAATTATGAAATATAATTTCTTTCTTGCCCTTCTGGCCAGCCTTGTTATAAAGCAATCCGGAATTAACTGAATAACTCCCGCAGACGCGGAAAAGGTGTGTAAAGAGAGGATAAAATGGCAAAACAACAAACATTTTCAATTATTAAGCCCGATGCGACCCGTCGTAACCTGACAGGGGCCATTAACAAAAAATTCGAAGAAAACGGCCTGCGTATTGTGGCACAGAAGCGTATTCACATGACACGCGACCAAGCCGAAGGTTTTTATGCTGTTCACAAAGAGCGTCCTTTCTTTGGGGAGTTGGTGGATTTTATGATTTCCGAGCCGGTTGTTGTTCAGGTTTTGGAAGGTGAAAACGCTGTGGCCAAAAATCGTGAGATTATGGGCGCGACAAATCCGGCCGAGGCCGCAGAAGGAACAATCCGTAAAGAATTCGCCTTGAGCATTGGTGAAAACTCCGTTCATGGTTCTGACTCTGACGAGAATGCAGCGATTGAGATCGCCTTTTTCTTCAAGCCCGAAGAAATCGTCGGCTAATCTGAAAAACGGTTATTCTTGCGTAACCCAGTGATCGAGAGCCTCTTTGGCTCTCTTTTGCATTTCGGGCAATGGTAACACCAGGCTGGTCAGAACAATGATCGGCTCGCTTTTGGCCTTTCGTTCAATTTCGGCGGCTTGTTGACTGATTTCCACCAACCCGAAATTTCCTGCCATACCTTTTAGTTCATGTCCTTTGGCGGATAATGTGGTTTTATCATCTTTTTTCAGCGCATCATTCATGGCGCTGATAATTTCTTCGGTCTTTTGATTAACATCATCCAGCATTTCCTGAATGTCATCCTGGCTGATATGACCCTTTAACGTTTCGAGCGTTGCCGGATTGAAAATTTCAATTTTGTCTTCTTCCTCTTCCTCATCACTTTCCAGTTCGAGTTTACTCATATTGCCGTTCATTTGCACTGGCGGCATCAGTTTATTTTCCTGTGAGCCGGGCAGGGGCGTCGCTGCAGGTGGTGGCGCCACCGGTGTCGGCGCGGGCGTTGCCGGGCGGCTGATGTCGTAATCTTCCACGGCATCGGGGGCGGCTATCGGCGGTGGTTCTGCCGCCTGCGCAGGTTTTGGTGGCGGCGGTGGCGGTGTTGCTGTTGCCGGTTTTGGTTGGGTTTTCGCCCCTGACAATGGGTTGTCAAATATACCTTGTCCGGCTTTGGTGATCGTGCTGATCAGCTTTTCAGCGTCGATCGGCTTGGCCAGAACGCCGTTCATTCCTGCGCTGTAATAACGTTCAATATCTTGCGGCATCGCATTTCCGGTCAGGGCGATGATCGGCAAATCTTTATAAGCGGCATCTCCTGTTTGTCTGATTTTTTCTGTCAGCTCATCGCCATTCATGCCGGGTAATTCAATATCCATCAGCGCAAGATCGAATTTGCCCTGTTTTATTTTTTCCAAGGCGTCATTGGCATCATTGGCCATAGTTAAAGTGTGAGGCTGTTTTTCCAAGAAGCCCTTGATAACTTTCTGGTTAATATTGTTATCGTCCAGAACAAGAATTTGCATTGGTCTGACAACAGGGGCTTTTGATCCTTCGCCTTGTTGTTCTTCTGACTCTGCGCTGTCACCGGATTGCATTTTAATTGTAAAGAAGAAGGTACTGCCTTCGCCTTCGTTACTGTTAATATTAATGGCGCTGCCCATCCCGTGTACAAGACCCTTACTGATGGCCAGTCCCAATCCGGTTCCGCCGAATTTACGTGAGATACTGGAATCCGCTTGTGAGAAAGGACTGAACAAATCTTTTTGCGCTGATTTCGGAATACCTATACCGCTATCGGTGACGCCCAGATAAATTTCATACTCACCGGCTTCGGTATCTCTTTTCATTAATTCGGCTGTAATGGTGACATGACCTTCGCTGGTAAATTTGACGGCGTTCCCTGTCAGGTTCAGCAAAACCTGACGCAGTCTTGTCGGGTCGCCTTTCACATAGCGCGGCAGGTCTTTTCCGATCTTGGTACGCAGCTCAATACCTTTTTGCGTGGCGTGACCATTCATCAAGGTCGATACACCCTGTACAAGGCGGTGTAGGTCAAAGCTGATATTTTCAAAGACCATTTTACCTTGTTCGATTTTTTCAAAATCCAGAATATCATTGAGCAATGCCAACATCGCATCACTGGAATCCTGAATTGTCTGGGCATATTCTTTCTGTTCTTTGGTCAGATTACTATCCAGTAACAAGCGCACCATCCCCATAATTCCGGTCATGGGGGTGCGGATCTCGTGACTGACAACGGCAAGGAAGGCTGATTTCGCTTTGTTTGCAATGTCGGCTTCTTCTTTCGCTTTACGCATTTCTTCTGTGCGGCGGGCTTCACTTTTCCTAAGTTCGCCAAGAACGCGGCGCTCTTGCTCGATCACTTTCAACAGTCTTTCCTGCTCGGTGTTTTCTTTTGATTGTCTCAGACGGGCAATGGAATCCGTTTCAGTAATTTCGACCATTTTCGACATGGTTGTGTCGGTGGCTTCAATGTTTAATTTCATTTTGGTGGCGAAAATGAAAAACAACGCTTGGGGAATTAGCGTGTACCAGAACGCATTTATTGCTGTTGAAACGGGTTGCATGACTTCACTTAATGCAAGTATCGAAATGCTTGTGCCGAACAATAAAATAAACCAGCCGAACATAAACGGCGTTGCTTCATTATTTCCTTGCTGTGACTGGGCAATGGAAACAAGCGGAATAAAAATCATGATTAAAAGGCTCGGCCCGAACAGAAGGCACGCGTTAATCACCGGATAATCAAGGGGCAGGAACATCCCGCCGAGAAAGGAGCACACGCTCAAACCGATAAAGCTGAGGAAGGCCATATTGGCAAAGCGTGAGCTGTCTTCCATATTCCAGAAAAGCCGCGCAATCATAAGGCCGGATAAACTGGCCATTAATAATAATAACGGGATAATGTGACTGCCGATAACGGGCCATGTAATATCTATATAATTATTCTGTATGATTAAAAGCAGAGTCAGGAAAGAATAATAAGCCGAAAAAAACAAATAGTTTTGATTGAATTTCAAAAGCGCAATCGCGCCATAGAAAAAAGCAAAACCGATTAACAAGATACAGGAAATCAGCAATGTTTTATTACTTTGCGTTGAAACTTTTTTATCTTCATGAAGCAGGCGCAGCGGGATGGTCAGGGGCACACCTTTGGCACCTCTGACTTTCATGATGATTTGTGATTTTTTATCCAGCGGCAGGTTGAGATGAATAATTCCTTCTTCATTTAAACTTTGATTTTTTGTGATCTCTCCGCTTTCTTTATCCAGCGTGTATACTTCCACTTCATCCAATAAACCGAAGCGCCCCATGAAACTGCTGCCGAAATCCAGTTTCCAGTGATCCTGATCAGAACGGTTCATGACATCGAAACCAAGCCAGACATTATGTCCCTCTGTCTGAACAGTTGTGATACTGCCGGAGGTGCTGGTGCGTCTTACCCTTAAATGTTGCGAGGAGACAATTTGTTCAACGCCCAAACTGTCCCCCTGATCTTCATATTGCACCAGATAAGGCGACAAATAATGTTCTGATTGGTTGTTGCTGAGGATCAGGCTGCGCAGGTTCTTGGAAGGGGAGAGCGCCAAAACCGCGCCGGCTTTCCCTTTCGAAGTGATAATGCTCATTTCCGCTTTGGCGTTTTGCGGCAGGGCGTAAAGGCACAGAACAAGCGTCAAAACGCCCGCAAATAAAAGGAATAATTGCCTGCCCCTGTCCCGTTGCTTGATTTTCATGACGTTCTTCATGATTTTTGACTGATATGCCCCACTTACAAGCCAATAGCTATTCTGCCATTATGCCATTCAAATGGTTACAAAAACATAAAGAAAAGCAAAGATATTACATCTTAAGCCTTTGATTTTTTATGTAAATTTTGTTTTGAGGGGTTAAAGCGTGACCAACGCAAGGAAAATCACAATCCCGATAACGCCGATGGTTCCCCACAGCAACAGCTTGGTAAATGCATGCCAGCGGTTTTGTGCTCTGTTCAGCTCTTCTGCGGTAATTTCAGGTTTTGCGATGTTTCCCATTATTTCCATGCCTTGTCTGTGTTATTGATCGTGACGCGTTTGTCATCCTGTACGGCGTCAATATAGCCGATCTTGGTGACGGTTTCACCCTGTTGGCGTAAATTTTCCATCAATTTTTCGGCTTGGTCTTCGGCGCAGATGACAACCATGCCGATACCGCAGTTTAATGTGACGCCCATATCATCGGCGCTTAAATCGCCTGTTTGTGCTAACCATTTGAAAACAGGCGGTAATTCCCAGCAGGAGGCATCAATGACGGCGCCCAGACCATCGGGCAGGACGCGGGGGATATTCTCGATCAAACCGCCGCCGGTGATATTGGCAATGCCTTTGATTGATTGTAACCCGTTGTTATCACTTATTTTTAGGGCGCTGAGGATCGATTTGACATACAGGCGCGTCGGGGTCAGCAGGATATCACCCAGATTACCGCCGCCAAACGGGGCATCTTTCTCGTAATTGGCCTTATCACCGACGATTTTCCGCACCAGTGAATAACCGTTGGAATGCAGGCCGCTGGCCGCTAATCCCAAAATAACATCGCCTTTTTCAATGCGCTCGCCGGTGACGACTTTGTCACGCTCCACCGCGCCGACGGTAAATCCGGCCAAATCGTAATCGCCTGCGCCATACATGCCGGGCATTTCCGCCGTTTCTCCGCCGATCAGGGCACATCCTGATTCCGCGCATCCCTGCGCGATGCCTTTAATCACGGCTTCCGCATGATTAACGTCCAGCTTTCCTGTGGCGAAATAATCCAGAAAGAAAAGGGGTTCTGCCCCTTGTACGACCAAATCGTTAACGCACATCGCGACCAGATCAATACCCACGGTGTTATGTTTGCCTGTATCAATGGCGATTTTCAACTTTGTGCCGACGCCGTCCGTTGCCGACACTAAAATCGGGTCGTCATAGCCCGCTGCTTTTGGGTCAAACAGCGCACCGAAGCCGCCGATATTGGACATCATACCGCTGCGGGCGGTGGCTTTGACGGCGGGTTTTATGCGTTCAACCAGTTCGGCTCCCGCATCAATATCCACACCTGCGTCTTTATAAGCACTTTGTTTCATTGTTCTTTTGCGCCTTTTTGCGTTATAAAAAAGCCATCTTCTACCGATAGATTTGTCAAAACAAACAAAACAAAAGCAGGGTTATGGCTTTGATTAATTATACTTCTTATAGGCATTTCGCAGGGATGCGTACAGTATTTTATGCGGTTTTCGTCCTGTTTTTCATGGTTTTTCCTGCGCAGGCGCAGACAATTGAAACCGCGCCGATGGGAACGCCCGCTGCCGCCGCGCCGTCTTATACGGTCGAGGATATCGAAGTCGACGTGACTGCCGATAACGCCGTGCAGGCGCGGGAGAAAGCTTTCGAAGAAGCGCAGATAAAAGGCTATCGCATGCTGGCGGAGCGCTTTTTGTCAGCCGAAGACATGGCGAATTTTGAAGATCCTGACATCAATACCGTTTCCGCGCTGGTCAAAGATTACGAGGTGACGAACGAAAAACTTTCCGCCACACGCTATAAAGGCATTTATAAAATTCGCTACAGCAAGAAAGCGTTCGGCAATAATGCGCCGGACATGGGCATGACGCACGGCGCCATGGTTCCTGCCGGCGGGGACATTCTGGTTTTGCCGTTTTATCAATTGGGGCAGCGCACTTTCCTGTGGCAGATCAATCCGTTTTTGGAAGCATGGACACGCGCCAAGAATGATAATCATGCGGGCAAGGCGGTTGTGCCTGTGGGGGATATCGATGATATTTCGCAAATCCGCGATGATCAGGCCTTGACTTACGATCCGTCAAAATTGAATGCGATGCGCCTGCGTTATCATGCGCGTGATGTGGCGTTGATGATTGCGCGTCCGCAATCAACACCGGGCAGTTCTACAAATGTCGAGGTCAGCTTTTATAAAGTAAAACCATACGGCCCCGAAATGATACGCCAAATGACGGTGCAGGGATATCCGGGGGAGTTGGAACAACAACTTTATAACCGCGTTGTCGCGCAGGCCGCCATGGTGATTGAAAGCGGCGCCCGCGGACAGCAGCCGCAAGCGGGGCAAGCCGTGCCGAATAATAATCAGGTGCAACAGGCACCGCTGAGCGGCCCTGTCAGCAGTATCACCGCACAGGTGAACTTTAATACCGTGCGCGAATGGGTGGATGCCAAAAGATCAATTGAGCGCGCCTATGGCGTGCAATCGGTTGAGGTGAAATCGTTATCCGCCCGTCATGCGATGGTCGGTGTTAATTTTCAGGGAAGCGTTGATGCCCTGCGCCAATCTCTGCAACAGGTTGGGATCGGTTCGAAGGAGCTACCCGTTCAACTGGGATCGCCTGTAATGTATCAATTTTATACGCAGCGCGCGGCGCCGCGGCCATATTAATCAGGGGGAATAAATGGCTGTTTCTGCAAGAACACAAATGACTTTCTGGGGGGCGGCGGTTGCGTTTCTGGCCGCTTTTTTGTGGCTGTTTAATGATATTCTGACGCCGTTTGTTTTGGGTATTGCCATTGCCTATTTGCTCAACCCCGTTTTGATGTTTTTGTCAAAGCTGAAGATTCCCAGATTGGTGTCCATCATCTTTGTTCTGACATTGTTTTTTGCTTTTTTGATTTTGGTGGTAACTTTGTCGGCGCCGCCGCTCTATCGTGAAGCCAGCTCGCTGGCACAAAATATTCCGGGGTATATTGATAAGCTGATACAATTTGCCAGCCCGTATTTATCTATGGCGCAGGAAAAACTCGGCGGTGATTACGTCACTAATATTAAATCTTTCTTGCAAGATAATATGGGGAAGATTATTCAGGTATCGGGCGGTTTGGCTGGCGGTCTTGCCAATGGCGGGCAGGCAGTGGTCGGTTTCTTTACGACATTGGCGTTGACCCCGTTGGTGGCTTTTTTTGTTATGTTGGAATGGCCGCGTATTACCGCATGGATTGATGATTTAATTCCCAGACGGAATGAAAAAGTGATTAAGGATTTATTCAAACAGATTGATGCCAAGGTATCGGGTTTTGTCCGCGGGCAAATCACCGTGGCGTTTTTCCTTGGCGTTATTTATGCCATTGCGCTGACCATCGCCGATTTGAACTATGGCTTTTTAATCGGTATCAGCGCGGGTTTCCTGTCAATTATTCCGATGGTCGGTTCAACGCTCGGCCTGCTGGTCAGTGTGATTGTCGCTTGGTTTCAGGCAGGAACATGGGAATATGTCGCTATTATCGGCGCCATTTTTGTCGTCGGCCAATTGGTGGAAGGCAATATCCTGACGCCGAAACTGGTAGGCGACAGCGTCGGTTTGCATCCGCTTTGGGTCATGTTTGCCTTAATGGCAGGGGGCAGTTTGTTCGGTATTTTGGGTATGTTGCTGGCCGTGCCTGTGGCTGCCGTTGTCGGCGTGCTGGTCAGCTTCGCGATTATTCAATACAAAAAAAGCCCGCTTTATAAAAAACCGCCTGAGCCCAAACCCAAAAAGAAAAAGGCGGAATAGATGGGGAGTGCACTGCAACAAATCCCCCTTGATCTGGGGCACCGCACGGCGCTGGGGCGCAATGATTTCTTGGTGGCTACCAATAATCAAGATGCGGTGGCGTGGATTGATCTGTGGCCGGAATGGCCGGCGCCCTGTCTGGTGCTTTACGGACCGGTGGCCAGTGGCAAGACCCATCTTGGGGCGGTCTGGGCGGAACGCTCCGCCGCTGTTTGTGTAAAGGCGTCTTCCATTAACGAAGATGTTATCCGTGATATCGCCGATATGAACCATCACGTCATTATCGAAGACGGTGATGCCCTGATCGGTAATATCATTGGGGAGAAGGGGCTGTTCCACCTGTATAATATCTTCAAGGAAGAAAAGCGTAGCTTTCTGCTGACGTTGAAGGAACCGCCTGTTCGCCGCTCTTTTGCCTTGCCTGATCTGGCCTCGCGGTTACGCGCGGCGCCGTCTGTGGCGATACGCGAACCGGATGAGGATTTGCTGGGCGCTATTTTGGTGAAACATTTTAATGACCGCCAGATCCGCGTCGGGGCGGATGTTGTGAATTATATCCTGCCGCGTGTCGAGCGTTCTTTCGAAGCCGTGCGTAATCTGGTGGAAGAGGCCGACAGACGCGCAATGATTGAAAAACGAAAAATTTCAATCCCGCTTTTGCGCGATATTCTCAATCAGGAATAATCAAATCAATTAACTCATTCCCTTGCGGCTGGATATCGCGCCAGTTTGTGATCGGGCAATCCAGTACCGATAAAGTGGCGGGGGCGTAAGCAAGTTGTAATTGCATCAATTGGCTGGACGTGCCTTTACCCGCCAGTAAGTTTGCCAGTTGGTGAATACCCGGATTATGCGCCACGATCAGGATGTTATCTTTATCTTGCTCTTGCAGGATGCTCAGAATATCCCCTGCGCCGGCATTATAAAGTTTATCCATTATATCCGTCTTTTTAATGTCTGCACCGTTCTCCTGCGCGGCATTCAATGTCATTTGCGTGCGCTTGGCCGATGAACACAGCGCCAGATCAACATCCCGCAAATGTTTTGCAATGGCTTTTGCTTGCTCTGTACCATGCGGTGTCAGACTGCGTCCCTTGTCATCAGTGTGGAGGGAGCTTGATGCCTGCGCATGTCTGAGAAGGTAAAGTTTTGGCATGATTAATTTTTAAATTTATGAATTTTACCGTCTTTCAGGCCGATGGTGATTTCCCCGTTCTTTAACGCCATGGCATCGGCGCCGAATAATTCGTATCGCCATCCTTTCATCAATTTGTTTTTAGGGTTTTTCTGCATGGCCAGTTCTTCCAGATCACTGACATTGGCAACCAGCTTCGCCGCAACATCACTTTCGGAGCAGTTGATTTTCAACAGCAGTTTCAGCATCTCCAAAACGGGGACTGCCTCTTTGGGGAAGGGGGCGCCGCGCTCAACCTTCGGCCAGTTTTTCTTATCGCTCTTGCGTGCTTTGGCAATAATATCCAGCAGGATTTTGCCTGTATTACTTTGCGCGACATCGCGCGGAACATTACGGATGCGGCTTAATCCTTCGACATCTTTGGGCATATAGACCGCAATATCCGCCAGTGCCTCGTCCTTCAGGATACGTCCGCGCGGAATATCTTTCTTGCGCGCCAGCTCTTCCCGCCATGATGCCAGATCGCGCAGGATAGCCAGCACTTCGGGCTTATCGGAACGGATTTTAATCCGCTTCCACATGTCTTCGACGGGCATATCATATGTTTCGGGGCTGGTCAGAATTTCCATTTCCTCGGTCAGCCATTTTTCCCGTTTTTGTTCTTTCAAACGCTTCGCCAATGTCTTGTAGACATCGCGCAGATAAATCACATCATCCAGCGCATAGGTCAGTTGTTTGCCAGATAATGGACGGCGGGACCAATCGGTGAATTGTGCATTCTTCGCCAGTGCATGCCCCGTGATATCCTGCACCAATTTGTTATAGGCAATGGAATCACCATATCCGCAAACCATCGCTGCAACTTGTGTGTCGAAAATCGGATGCGGGATTTTACCGTTCATCTGGTAAAAAATCTCCAGATCCTGCCGCGCCGCATGAAAAACTTTCAAGACGTTTTCATTATGCAGCAGGTCGTTGAGCGGTGCCCAGTCCAGATCGAATTCAATCGGGTCGATCGCAACCGCATCGACATCTTCCGCCGCTATCTGGATCAGGCACAGGCGGGAATAGAATGTTTTGTCACGCAGGAACTCCGTATCAATGGTGATATAGGGTTTTTTGCTGAACGTGGCGCAGATATCGTCTAATTCTTTTTGGGTTTTTATAATCATAACGGTCTTTTCTAGACCCTAAACCCTCAAGATACAAAGATTTCTTTTTTTAAATGACAGGTTTACACCCTTGTTTAAAGCGGGTATCGCGTTCTGCCATATCAAGAGCATCGCTCAAGCTTTTGGTCTCGGCTTCGGTGCGTTTAAGGTAGACTTCCGCTTCTTGCGGCGTGACGGAGTTATAAGGAAATCCTGTCATGATATGGGGCTCGTTTTTTCTCAAGCCTTCCGCAGGTCAAGAATTCTGTTTTCCAGAGCGCCGCGCAATCTGGATGCTTCGCCACAGCTCAACGCCTGCGGAGAAATGGCATTTTCACAATTGTATTGGACGATATATCCGCGGCGTGGATCGAACTTATAGTAATTACCTTCGAAGATGCGGGGCAGAATGGCATTACCTGCGGTGCTGCAGCTTGGCTCTCGTCCGCCCGTAGCATCAAAATTTCCGCCGGTTTGCGCCTGTGCACCCGTCGCTGCGACCAAGACCGCGACAGGTAAATACGCCTTTCTGAGAAGTTTCATTCCATCCATGACTGGACGGTATAATATTATGAAAAATAATACAAGTCATTAATCGCGGGAAACGCCCAATTTTTCTTTGCTTATAGGCGGCGTGATGGGTATAAAAACCTTGCAATTAAAGGAGTTATCACATCATGCACCCATATCGTACCCACACTTGCGCCGCCCTTCGTCAGGAGCATGTCGGCCAAAATGTTAAGCTTTCAGGCTGGATTCACCGTAAGCGGGATCATGGCGGGGTGCTGTTTATTGATTTGCGTGATACCTACGGCCTGACCCAGTGCGTGGTCGATGAAGGCTCGCCCTTGCTGGCACAGATTGAAAAGGTGCGCCCAGAAAGCGTGATTACCGTGAGCGGCACAGTGCGGGAGCGTCCGGGCGAAACCCAGAACAAGAACATGCCCACAGGCGATATCGAATTGTATATCGAGGATCTGGCCATTCAGGGTGCGGCGGAGGTTATTCCGTTTCAGGTCGCCGAAGATGACGGGGCAGGGGAAGATATCCGTCTGAAATACCGCTACCTCGATCTGCGCCGTGAGAAAATGCAGAAAAATATCCGCCTGCGTAACGATGTGATTTTCTCCATTCGTGAGCGCATGCGCGGCCAAGGCTTTCAGGAATTCCAAACACCGATTTTGACGGCGTCTTCGCCCGAAGGCGCGCGCGATTATCTGGTGCCTTCACGCTTGCATGCAGGGAAATTTTACGCCCTGCCGCAAGCGCCGCAGCAATTCAAACAGCTGTTGATGGTGTCGGGCTTTGATAAATACTTCCAGATTGCGCCCTGTTTCCGCGATGAAGATGGCCGTGCTGACCGCTTGGCAGAGTTTTACCAGTTAGACTTGGAAATGTCTTTCGTCACACAGCAAGATGTCTTTGACACCGTGCAGCCTGTAGTCGCGGGTATCTTTGAACAATTCAACGCCTTCACGGGCGAAGCGCGTAAAGTCGAATGGTTGCCGCATCTGCGCTACGAAGATGCGATGCTAAAATACGGCTCTGATAAGCCTGACCTGCGTAACCCTTTAGAGATTGTCGATGTGACATCCGTCTTCGCGCGTGATGATGTCGAGTTTAAGGCCTTCAAAGGCACGATTGAAAAGGGCGGCGTTGTCCGCGCCATTCGTGCGCCGAAGGTGGCTGATCAACCGCGCTCTTTCTTTGATAAACTGAATTCATGGGCGCAGGGCGAAGGCGCGCCGGGTCTGGGCTATGTGCTGTTTAAAGACGGCGAAGGCGCAGGACCGATTGCGAAATTCATTCCTGCCCCTGCACAGGATGAGCTGAAAAAAATCACAGGCGCGGGCGAAGGCGACGCCGTGTTCTTTGTCTGTAACAAGGAACTGCCGGCCGCAAAATTTGCAGGCCGTGCGCGTGACGCCATTTGTGATGCGCTGCCTGAAGGGCACATTGCTGCGCGTGAGAAGGGCGTTTATAAATTCTGTTGGGTTGTTGATTTCCCGATGTATGAACGCGATGAACAGACGGGCAAGATTGATTTCTCCCACAATCCGTTTTCAATGCCGCAAGGGGGCATGGATGATCTGGATAACAAAGATCCAGAACAAATTTACGCCTTCCAATATGACTGCGTGTGTAACGGGTTTGAACTCGCCTCGGGCGCGATCCGTAACCACAAGCCTGAAATCATGGAAAAGGCCTTTGCTCTGGCCGGCTATGATAAAAGCGTCTTGGAAGCCAAATTCGGCGGCATGCTCAATGCGTTTAAATTCGGCGCGCCGCCGCACGGGGGCTGTGCCTTCGGGATTGACCGTATTGTCATGTTGCTGGCGGATGAGCCGAACCTGCGCGAAGTCTACGCCTTCGTCATGAATGGTCAGTATGAAGACCAGATGATGGCCGCGCCAAGCGATATCACACCGGAACAGCTGAAAGACCTTCACATCAAACTTGATCTGCCCAAGCAAAAAGTAAAGGCTGACGAAGCGGCATAGTTAAAGGTGACAAAAACGCTTCGTTTTATTCTCGGGGATCAACTTAGCCATGATATATCGTCCTTAAACGATATAGACAAAGAAAACGATCTGGTCTGGCTGTGCGAAGTTTCGCAAGAGGCCACCTATGTCAAACATCACAAAAAGAAAATCGCCTTTTTGTTTTCGGCGATGCGTCATTTTGCACAGGAACTGAGGGATAAAGGCTGTCAGGTGCATTACACCACACTGGATGATGCCGAAAATGCCGAGTCGTTTCGGGCAGAGGTCGCACGCGCCGTTAAGCAGTATAAGCCCGATAAAATTGTTGTGACGGAAGGCGCAGAATATCGCGTATTGGAAGATATGAAAACGTGGCAGGATGATCTTGGGGTGCCTGTTGATAT
>DAOPJS010000001.1:1165-20669 GCA_035399785.1 Alphaproteobacteria bacterium | reverse complement strand
AAGTCGGAATTCAACCCATAGCGAACATTGTCCCCGTCCAGAACGTAGGAATTCATACCGCGCTCAAAAATTTCTTTTTCAACCGCAACGGCCAAGGTTGATTTCCCGGATCCTGATAAGCCCGTAAACCAAAACACCGCGCCGTAATGACCAAAACGCTCCGCCCGCATATCAGGCGTCACCGAATGGGATACTTTATAAATATTTTTGGATTTCGGCTCCGATGATTGGCGCTGATCGGCATATCCATCCATATTGATCAAACCGCCGCCGGCCACATCATACCCTTCGTATAACACAACGCGGCCAAGCTTCGCATTATCTTCATACGGATCAATCGGCAACATATCGCGCGCACGCAATGTCACTTCGGCCACCGCATTGCGCCCCACTTCGGACGCCCCTGTTTGTTTTTCCAGATCACCTGTATCAATCAAGGTATCGATCGATTGCACCGTCACCAATGCCTCCGTCGTGCCATAACGAATGCGGTAACTGTTGCCGACTTTCAACGGGTTCTTTGACAGCCAGAAAATATTGGCACGAAAAACGTTAGAGAGCATCGGCAGGTTTTTTTCATGACTGCCCAAATGCCCGCGCTCAACAAAGATACGGTCATCCAGTGTAATACCGACAGATTCTCCTGCGCTTGCCTGTACCTTACTGTCTTTATCAGGCCAGTTTTCAATCGAGGTAACGACAGCTTTTTCATTGGTCGGAGAGAAAAACAACGTATCGCCTTTGCGCAAAATGCCGCTTTCAATTCGTCCGACCAGAATACGTTTTTCATCAAAACGGTAGACATCCTGCACAGGAAAACGAAGCGGGCGGGCAACGGCAGGGCTGGACACTTCAAATGCATCCAGCACTTCGGCCAGTGTTTTGCCTTTATACCAATCCATATTTTCACCGCGCTGCACCAGCATATCGCCGCCGCGCGCAGAAATCGGCACAATGTGGGAGGGTTGAATCCCCAGTGATTTCAAATATTCGGTGGTGGCTCTGGCAACGTTTTCGAAAACTTCGGGATCAAATTTTGCCTTATCCATTTTGTTAATCACAACGGACACCTGCGTCATCCCCAGTAAATGCAACATATAGGCATGGCGTTTTGTTTGCTCACGCACGCCTTCTGTCGCATCAACAACCAGAATGGCAGCATCCGCCTGCGACGCGCCCGATATCATATTTTTTAAAAATTCGCGGTGGCCCGGCGCATCAATAACAACGTAGTTGCGCAGCTCGGTTGAAAAGAAAATTTGCGTCGTATCAATTGTGACGGCCTGATCACGTTCTGCCTGAAAAGCATCCAGCACAAACGACCATTCCATTTCCGAGCCACGGCGCTTGCACACTTCCTGAATTTCTTCCAGCTTGCCTTCGGGTAAGCTGTCTGTGTCGTGCAACAAACGGCCGATCAACGTTGATTTCCCATGGTCGACATGGCCGACAATCACGACTCCCAATTGTTGATACGTTAATTTATTTGTCTGCTTCATCTACTTATCCAAAAACTTAACCATGTGAATTTCATCATAAAATTGATTATCGACTTTTATCGCCTTTTCCTCAATGCCCCATTCTTTAAAACCAGCTTTTTTATATGTTTTTTCCGCTGAAATATTTCCTTTTGTATAGGCCAACTGAGCTACGGTGACAGAAGGAGGTAAATTTTTTAAAACATATTCCAATAGACGATGGCTTAAACCGTTCCCTCTATGCTTTGGTTGAACGTAAACGCCCCAAATATAAGCTTTATGATCACTACGAATACCTTGTTTTATAAAATAACCTGTTGTCGCTACTATTTTATTTTCTAAGAAGGCCGCAAAAATTGAGCCATTATTAATCCGATGCAAGTAAAAATCTAAATCTTGATCTTTTGTGTTTTCGTAGGAATCACCAAAAGCCTCTGGCTTATCTTGAAGCATTTCTAATCTTATTTCTTTATATGCCTCAACATCTTCATCAGTTAGTGCTCTAATCGTAATTTTCTCCAAGGCCTACATATATCCCTGTGTTCTTAATTTTTCGAAGCTGTCTTCGGTTTCCTTATCCATGGCGCGGCCGGCGCGTTCGGACGTATTGGTGGTACGAAGCTCTTCAATAATTTCTTCTATTGTTGCCGCGTTACTCGGCACGGGTTTGGTAATATTCTTTTCCCCCAGTGAACGGTAACGCATCCCCTCACGCGCAAAATAAAGATCACAGAGCGGAATTTTTTCCCGCTGCGTGTAGCGCCAAATATCTATTTCCGTCCAATGTAAGATCGGATGAATACGCACATGACAATCATCAGGGACTTCGGTTTTATACTGATCCCAGAATTCGGCAGGTTGGTCTTTAAAATCCCATGACCCATCCAGAGAGCGCGGTGAAAAAACACGCTCCTTCGCCCGCAAACCCTGCTCATCACGGCGGATACCGCAAACCACCCCTTTATATTGGTGTTCTTTCAAAAGTGATTTCAGCCCTTCGGTTTTACGCATCGCCGCGCGGGTGGCAGGCGGCAGTGTTTGATCCATCTCTTCTTCAGGCGGGCAAATATGGTTGATAACAGGTAAATCCCAATCCTTGGTTAGCTGATCACGGAAGGCATAGACCTCATCCATTTCCATGCCTGTGTCCAGCAGCACCAACGGAAAAGGCACACGGCCGAAGAAAGCTTTCTTCACCAGCCAAAGCATAGCCGTTGAATCTTTTCCGATCGACCATAACATGCACATCGGGTTAATCCGTGCATAAGCCTCGCGGATAATATAAATGGAACGCGCTTCCAGATCGTCCAGTGTCGTGCTCATAATTTCTATGATGCCTTTCTTATAGTTTGCACTCCCTCGGGCACCACCTCGGGGCGGCCGATGGAGACATAATGAAATCCTAATTCCTGCATCACATGCGGTTTGTAAATGTTGCGCATATCAATCAAGCGTTTGACCTGCATACTGTCGGCAATACGCTGCATGTTGAGAGCGCGATATTCGTTCCATTCTGTAATGATAATAAGCGCATCTGCTTTTTCGGCAACATGATAGGGGTCTTCCTTCCAATGCACATCGCTTATATGTTTTTCGGCTTCTTCTCTGGCTTCGGGATCATGGGCGATAATTGTAGCACCCGCCGCCTGAAGGGCGGGAATAATCACCAATGAAGGGGCATCACGCACGTCATCCGTATTGGGTTTGAACGCCACACCCAAAATACCGATGGTCATTCCTTTAACCGAGCCGCCGCAGGCGGCAATCACACGCTCGGCCATTTGTTTTTGACGGTTGCTGTTTGCTTTAACAACAGCTTCAACAATGGTTTGCGGCGCGCCGATAACCTGCCCCGTTTGCGTCAAGGCCAGTGTGTCTTTCGGAAAGCATGAGCCGCCATAGCCGGGGCCCGCATGAAGGAATTTGTTACCGATACGCCCGTCCAGTCCCAAAGCCTTGGCAACATGCTGAACATTTCCATCGGCCATCTCACACAGATTGGCAATCTCGTTAATAAAAGTGATCTTGGTCGCCAAAAAGGCATTGGCTGCGTATTTGATAATTTCGGAACTTTCAGGTGTCGTGACGACCATCGGCGTTTCATTCAAATAAAGCGGACGATATACCTCTTTCAATACCTCGACCGCGCGCTCGGAATCGGTTCCGATAACAATACGGTCAGGACGCATAAAATCATTCACCGCCGCGCCTTCACGCAAAAATTCAGGATTGGAGCAAACATCAATTACGGCATCGGGCTTTTTATTCTCTGCCACGATTTTTTCAACCGCGCGTGCCGTACCGACAGGTACCGTCGATTTTGTCACAACGACCGTATAGCCATCGACCAACTGTGCCACTTCCTTGGCTGCCTGATGGACATAGGTTAAATCGGCATGACCGTCTTCTTTTCGCGGCGGTGTTCCCACAGCAATAAAAACCGCGTCTGCATCTTTAACGGCCTTGGCCAAGTCGGTCGTGAATGATAGGCGGCCTGCCTTCACCTGCTTTTCAACCAGATCTTCCAGCCCCGGTTCGAAGATAGGAATAATACCTTTTTCCAGCTTGTCGATTTTGGATTTGTCCTTGTCGACACAGACCACATCAATCCCGAATTCTGCAAAACAGGTTCCCGATACCAGTCCGACATAGCCGGTCCCTACCATGGCCAAACGCATATTTTCTCTCCGCCTTTTGTGAGTTTGCTATCTGATGCACAATAAAACGGCTAACGCCCTAAAAAACAAGCTTTTTCGTGGCAAAAACCATGACATATCCATAGATGACCAATTGCTATTGGGCCCGATTTTTGTTTAAGTGTACGGGAGTTAGTTTTTCATTCGATCAAAGGATTTACGAAAATGGCAAAAAAAGAGGCAAAAGAAGCGAATGCGCCTGCAAAGAGCAATGGTAAAAATGCCACGCCAATGCCCCTGTTTTACAAAAAACCCATTCCATTGGATGGTAAGGAACACAAGGATCTGGGGCTGAAACCCAATTTCGGTCTGGCCTTTACTAAAAACGTTAACGCCGTGCCGATAAACATGATTGAAATGCCGCAGATCTGCCATTTCTATCCGATCGGCTTTTCGCCGGACCCCAGCGCGACACCCGTTGCGATTTTGGGACTGCGTGATAATGAAAACCTGTTCCTGAACAATAAAAACCAATGGGAGTCAGATACTTACATTCCGGCCTATATTCGCCGTTATCCGTTCATTTTCTCCGAAATGCCCGACAATGACCAATTATCCCTGTGTATTGACGTTGATAAGGATTTGATCGAGGCCAACGGCACACAGCCCTTCTTTGATAAAGACGGTAAACCCTCACAACTCTCCCAAAACGCGTTGGAATTTTGTAAGTCCTATCATGCCGCCGCCCAGCAAACGCTGGTTTTTGGTAAGGCATTGGCAGAATCAGGGCTTTTGGTAGAAAGACAGGCCGAGATTAACATCGGCGGCGGTAAACGCATTAATTTTGCCGGTTTCCGTATTATCGACGAACAAAAACTGGCTGATCTGGATGATAAAATCTTTCTGGATTGGCGCAAAAAGGGCTGGATTCCTTTCCTTTATGCCCATTTATTCTCCGGCGCCCAGTGGCAAAGACTGACAAGATTGCTGAACCAGCGCATGGAAAAAGAAAAGTAATCGGTAATAAGTAAAATAAAAAACTTTAACATCGGAGCGTTTTCAAGTAGGTTGGCGTTCTGACAAACATATTAAGAGGTAGAGCCATGGCTAAAGTGGGAGCACAACGTGCCGCCGAGTTAACAGGGAAATCAAAGTCGACTATTCAACGCGCGATGAATAGCGGCAAATTATCTTACGAAATTGATGCCAATAATCGCCGTATTATTGACGTGTCAGAGCTGGAACGCGTTTTCGGCCTGTCTTCCCCGTCACAATCTTCCTCCTCTTCTTCTAATACCGCCTCTTCTGTTGAAGCAGAATTGAAAAGAGCGGCCGACATGATTGAGATGGAGCGCATGAAAATGAAAATCAAGGCGCTGGAAGATCAACTGGATATCGCCAATAACCAAATTGACGACCTGAAAGGTCAACGTGACCAATGGCAAAAACAGGCACAGCAGGTTTTAATCACCAGCCAGTACAGCCAAAAACAGGCTGAAGAATATAAAGCCGAATTGAAAAACCGTGAAGAGCAGGCCCGCAAGCGCCGCGAACAAATGATCGCCGAGCGTATGCAAAAAATGAAGGGACAAAACCAGAATCGTCCTGACGCGCCTGAACGCAAAATGACTGAGGAAAATGCCCATAAAGCACCAGCGGAAACGCCAAAGCAGGAAGAGACAGAAAATGCTGCTGCTACTTCTTTTGACTTTCAGGGGTTGTGGCAAAAAATTCGCGGCGGCAAAGCGGCGTAAACTCCTAACTTTTTGAGAATAAACAAAAAAGGCAGTGCCCTATGGTTGCTGCCTTTTTCTTTTTGCCCAATAATATGATACAATTCCCCTATGAGTTTAAGGATATTTCATATTTGTCTGGGCGCCGTCATGCTTTGTTTTCTGGCCGTACCTGTTTCGGCGCAGGAAGTCAAAGACAGTTACTATTTCATGAAAGATGACGGCGAATTTTCTCCCGAAGAAAAAGATGAAGAGGCCCAATATATTTATGAGCAATGTGAACAAAATACTTTCCAAAGCCTCTTTTTTGATTGCGCCTGTATTGCCGGTGCCTTCCGTCAGGAACGTGACAAAGAAAAATTAATACCGCAGGCAAATTTGCTGAATTCATTATTTGAAGAAGATAATCAGCGCGGCTGCGCCAATGTAACCGCCATGGCAGGTGACACCTATAAATTTTGTCAAAGCTTTGTGAAAGCGCACAGACAAAAAGAAAAAAACAATGAGCAATATTGCGAATGCGTTGCCAATACCGTTGCCCGAAATTTTGCTAAAAAGCCCCGCCTGAGCACCAGATTTCAAGAAAGTCTGACATCGGAGGCAATGATTTCCTGCGGTAAGAAAATCTAGAAATTTGAATCGAGTACGCTGTCAGACCCTTGGGTTACGGCCTGCACCAATGCTGTTGCCTGCGGCAGGATATGGGTCGCATAAAAATGCGCCGTGGTGATTTTTTCTTTTAAGAAAACTTCATCTCCCTGTCCGTATTCCATTTGTTGTTTTGCTGCAAGAACGGACCTTGCCATCATCGCCCCGCCGGCAACCAGTCCGAAACATTTCAGATAAGGCACTGATGAGGCGGCAATGGCATTCAAATCTTTCGTTGCCTGTCCCAATATCCAACCTGTTGCCGCTGTCAGCGATTCCAATCCTGCATCCAACGCATGGCGTAAAACCAAAACTTTTACATCGGCGATTTGATCCAGATCACGAAGCAGATTTTCTATATCTGACAGATAAGACTTCACCGCCCCGCCATGGTCACGCAGGGTTTTGCGAAATGCCAGATCGGCTGCCTGAATTCCGTTCGTGCCCTCATAAATCGGCAAGATACGCGCATCGCGGTAATATTGCGCGGCGCCTGTTTCTTCGACAAAGCCCATACCACCATGAATTTGCACCCCTGTTGAAGTGACATCAAGCGCAATATCGGTGCCGCACGCTTTCACAATCGGGGTCAATAAATCCACCCGTGCCTGCGCCTGCGCATCTCCTTGCGCTGCCAAATCCAAATTGAGTGCCGCTTCGTATGTCAAGGCACGCAACGCTTCAATTTGTGATTTCATTGACAGCAACATCCGTTTTACATCGGGATGATGAATAATCTCCACTCGCTCGGATTTATCGGTGAGTGATGTTCCCTGAACACGGTCTTTGGCATAAGCCAGCGCATGTTGATAAGCGCGTTCTGCAATGGCAACTCCCTGAAGGCCGACGGACAGACGCGCATTATTCATCATGGTGAACATATATTTCAGACCGTCATTTTCCTGCCCGACCAGATATCCTGTGGCGCCACCGTTATCACCGAATTGCATCGTACAGGTGGGGGAAGCATGAATGCCCAGCTTGTGTTCAATCCCTGTGCATTTTACATCGTTACGGGCGCCGTCTTCCAAAAATTTCGGCACGATGAAAAGCGAGATGCCTTTCACCCCTTCCGGTGCATCGGGAGTGCGCGCCAACACAAGGTGGATAATGTTTTCTGCCATATCATGCTCACCATAGGTGATATAGATTTTTTGACCGAAAATCTTGTAAGTGCCGTCGCCTTGCAGCTCTGCTTTAGAGCGTATCGCCGATAAATCCGATCCTGCCTGCGGCTCGGTCAAATTCATCGTGCCCGTCCACTCGCCGGAAATTAATTTCTCCAGATATTTTTCTTTTTGTTCGTCCGATCCATGCGCATGAATGGCTTCGACCGCTCCCTGATTAAGCAAAGGACAAAGGCCGAAGGACATATTTGCTCCTTGCCACATTTCCTGAAGTGGAAACGCCACCAGCCACGGCAGGTTTTGTCCGCCGAAGTCCGATGAAAACGGCACCGCATTCCAGCCGCCATCCCGATATTGTGCGTAGGCTTCCTTAAATCCTTTGGCGGTGGTGACAACACCGTCCGATAATTTTGTGCCGTCCTGATCACCGCTTTTATTTAAGGGGGCTAAAATCTCAGAGGCCAATTTGGCGGCAGGCATCAAAACGCTGTCGATCATCTCACCATCTAACTGACCCAAATCAGGATGGGCGGGCAGTTTTTCCAGACCCACTACATGGTTAAGAACAAAGCGCATATCGTCGAGCGGCGGATGATAGTCAGACATAGATTTTCCCAGGATTTAAAAAGATCAGAATTTTTGAAATCTCAGTATAAATCATCCGCCAAACCCTGTGAACCGAAACTGGCACGGGGCTTGAAATGTATTCTGTAGTGTTAATAAGCTGTTTGATGTAAAATATTATGAATAATGCCGTAAAATCCATAGAAAACAATGCCTTAGCCGCGCTGGTCAACCGTGCGCCGCAAGGCGTGGTGAATGCGATCAAGACCGCCAGTGCCAAAACTGGGGTAAGTTTTTCCTATCTGATGGAAAAAGCCGCGGCTGAGAGCAATTTTAACCCCACCGCCAAGGCCAAGACCAGCAGTGCCACGGGTCTGTTCCAATTCATCGACAGCACCTGGATGGACATGATCCATAAATTCGGCGCGAAATACGGCATTGATACCAATCAAAGCAAGCAAAGCCTTCTGGAACTGCGCAAAGATCCGAATGTCTGCTCCCTGATGGCGGCCGAATTTGCCGAATGTAACAAGGAACATCTGCAACAAAAACTCGGCGGTAATATCGGTGACACCGAATTATATTTTGCTCACTTCATGGGTGCGGGTGGAGCGGGTACATTCTTATCACAGCTAAAGAAAAATCCTGCCGCGACAGCCGCTGATTTATTCCCGAAAGAAGCACGCGCCAATCGCGGTGTCTTCTATGACCGTCAGACAGGCACCGCCAAAACCCTGCAACAGGTTTATGATTTCTTCGATAAAAAATTCAGTGGTGACACAGAAGTTGCAACAAATAATACGGCAGACGTAACGCGGAAGAAATCAGGTTACCAACTTCTTCCTCCTTCGACAGAAAGATATGTTCGCGTCAGTAACACCAATCTTTATGCGAAGAATTCCCTCTACCAAGCTCAGCGTCAAATGGATGCCTTCTTTGGCCAGCCAATAGGTGGCATGCCGACATCACTCTACGGCAACTTGAGCAATGAAACATCCCTGTTGTTGAATTTACTGCGGGGATAATCACCCTTGTTCATTATCCTTGCGCGGCGCGGCGCAGACGGTCGTTAATCGCCACGCCCACCCCTGTATCAGGAACAGCCATCACCGCAATCCCCTTGTTTTCCGGTGCGTCCAGATCACGAAGCATCATAAACAAATGACTGGCCGCCTCCAGCAAATCCCCCTCTTCACTCAGATTTCTGAGTGCATGATCAGGCAAATCTTTCGCATGGCCGCCGCCTTCGATACCCATAAATTTGATCGATCCGAAGGCCAAAAGCGCCTCACCTTTTTTGACATCGACCGCGTTCAGCCGCACGGGAATTTTTGGTGCATAATGCTTCAGCAATTGCCCGGGAGATTTCGGCTTGTCGTGATTGCCGAAATCAATTTCGACAGTTCCTAAATAAGGCTCCAGATCCTCCGCCGTCACCGCGCCGGGACGCAAGATAATTGGAACTTCGCCACTTAAATCCAGCACGGTTGATTCCAGCCCGACATCACACGCCCCTGCCGCCAGAATAAATCCTACTTTATCGCCCAAACTTTCGGCCGCATGTTTGGGTGTCGTCGCACTCGGCTCCCCCGATGCATTGGCACTCGGCGCGGCAATCGGCACGCCCGCTTTTCTCATCACAGCCTGCATGACTTTGTGGGAGGGCACGCGGATGGCAATCGTATCCAGCCCAGCGCTGACCAACTCACTGACGCCGCCCTCTTCTTTGCGCGGCAGAATTAAGGTGAGCGGCCCCGGCCAGAACGCCGCCGCTATTTTATCCGCGCGCACATCCATCTGCACATATTTCTGCGCACTCTCCCGATCGGGCACATGGATAATCAGCGGATTAAATTGCGGCCTGTTTTTAGCTTCAAAAATCTTGGCAACCGCGACACCGTCCAGCGCATTGGCACCAAGACCATAAACCGTTTCGGTCGGCAACACGGCCAATTCTCCCGATTTGATAAGATCGGCGGCTTCCTGAATGGATTGGGCATTGGCGGTAACAAGGCGCGGCATTAAAATTCTTTTCTGAATTCCTGATTATAATCTTTCAGCGATTCATCCGTGCCGTAATAGGCATGCTTGGACATATCGGGCGAATATTTGGATGCCTCCGTCGTCCGCCCCAACGCCTCGGCCATCGCCCGCACATGATGCGGCGCGCCGCCGCAACAGGTACCGACATATAAAATACCTGACTCCACCGCCTTCTTGGCAAAGTCCGCCATCTCATAACGCGTCACCGTAAACGGGTCGAGCGCGACGGGAAAACTGATCCCCTCGACAGGCAATAATTCGGGACAACATAAATTGCGGTCTTTCATACTGCCGAAACTTGGCTGTGTCGGCGTCGTTCTGTAGGCCACGGGAAAGCCTGCAATGCGGCCGTCTTTTACTTCCTTGGCAATGGTTTGCAAATGCGGCAACATGGTCTGCGGCCCCATATGGCAGTTCAGCCCGACAACATCCGCTCCCATATCTTTTAACGCTTTTACATCTTCGACAAAATGGCGGTCGCTGTCACGCAAATGATCTTTTTTACCGTGTAAAACCAGACCGATAACAATCGGCAATCCTGCCTTTTTGGCTTCTTCGACAGCGATTTTGGCTTCGCCGAACTGGCCGAATGTTTCCCCGACAATCATGTCGGCACCGACATCACTGATCCAGCCAATCTGCTCTTCAAAAATGGCGCGCGCCTGTTTTTGTCCTTCTTTATCATTTTCGTGATAGATATTGGTATTACAAATATTGCCTGCTACCAACTTATCGGGAAATTCTGCGCCGACCTTGTGGGCAATTTTCAACGCTTCACGGTTGAGCGGTTCCAGCAAGTCTTCCTTACCGATCAACTTCATTTTTTCGCGGTGACCATAATAGGTAAAGGCCAGCAACACATCGGCGCCACAACGTGCAAATTCACGGGTCAGCTGCTCCACCACTTCAGGATGCTCCAGCACCACTTCAGGAACGTATCCGCCCGCCTGTAAGTACCCGCGGCGTTCCATTTCAAACAAATAACCACTGGCGTGAATAACGGCTTCGCCCGCGTCAATACGTTCCAATAATCCGCGTTTTTTGGTCATGGTAATCCTCTTAAATGCCGACAATAATTTTGTTCTTATGATCGGGCTGCGCCTTATACAGCTTACCGCCCGTCATCGGTTCTTTAATGCCTGTGGTTGTCGGCAAGGTCAAGGCCAGACCTAACAGCGAACGCACCGCCAGATAGGCAAAGCCCTGCGCCTCCAACATGTCGCCGTTCCAGCCCAAGGCTTCGACAGGCTCAACCGTATAATCCAGCGCTGCGTTCAAAGAACCCATCATATAATTATTGTGACGCCCGCCGCCTGCGACATAAAGGGCGCGCGGCGTATCGGGCAATAAATCCAGCGACTTGATAACGCTTTCGACCGTGAACAGAGCAAGCGTTGCCACCGCATCTTCCAGTTTCAAATTTCTGACCTCGGCCACATCCCACTCATCACGGTCAAGTGATTTCGGCGCAGGTTTACTGAAATAAGGGTGCGATAACCACCGCGCCACCATCGCCACATCAGGGGTTCCTGCCTGCGCCAGTTTGCCGTCATGGTCATAGGGCTCATCCGTGGCCTCATTGACCAGATCATCAATCAAGGCATTGGCAGGGCCGGTATCAAAGGCCAGAATATCGGTACGCTCTCTCCCCAGCCATGTAATATTGGCCACCCCGCCCAGATTTAAAATGGCGATCGGCTTTTCCACATCGGCGGCGAAGGAGCGGTGACAAAGCGGCAAAAGCGGCGCGCCCTGCCCGCCCGCCTTGACGTCGGCTTGGCGCATATCACCAATCACGTCCATACCTGTTTCCATGGCCAAACGGGCACTATCGCCGATTTGCCAGGTAAATTTCTGCGACGGATCATGCATGATCGTCTGGCCGTGAAAGCCGATAATATCGGCCTTATGACCGAATTGCTTGACCGCCTGAATATGGGCGTCGGTCAAAAGCCGCTCCGCCTGCGCGGTTTCAGGGGTGGCATGACGGCTGCCCAGCACCCCGCGAACGGCGTTACGGGTTGCCTCTTCATAAGGAAACAGGCGGGAATCCAGCAATTCCGTCATATCCTTGCCGTCGGTCCGCACCAGCGCGACATCAATTCCGTCCATCGACGTTCCCGACATCATGCCAATTGCGGTATAGACTTTATTTCCGGCCATGCGTATAAATCCTTACTATGACGAATACATATAAATCAGACTTCCTGAATATCTTAACCCAGCGCGGCTTCATACACCAGTGTAGTGATTTTGACGGGCTGGATGCCAAGCTGATGGAAGGGCCGCAAAGCGCCTATATCGGCTTTGACGCCACCGCCAAATCCCTGCATGTCGGCTCTCTGGTGCAGATTATGATGCTTTACTGGTTCCAGCAATCAGGGCATAAGCCCATTACATTGATGGGCGGCGGCACGACCAAGGTAGGCGACCCCAGCGGCAAGGATGAAAGCCGCAAGATGCTCAGCGAGCAGGATATCAATGATAATATAGACAGTATCAAGGAAGTCTTTGCCAAATTCCTGACCTATGGCGGCGGCAAAACCGATGCCCAAATGGTCAATAATGATGAGTGGCTATCCAAGCTGAACTATATCGAATTTTTACGTGATTACGGCCCGCATTTTACCATTAACCGTATGATGACATTTGATAGTGTGAAGTTACGCTTGGAGCGCGAACAACCGCTGACCTTCCTTGAATTCAATTATATGATCCTGCAGGCTTATGACTTTGTTGAATTGGCGCGTCGTCACGGCACCATTTTGCAAATGGGTGGTTCCGACCAGTGGGGCAATATTATAAATGGCGTTGAATTGGGAAGACGGACGGAGCGCACGGAATTATTTGCTCTGACGACGCCTTTGCTGACCACCGCCTCCGGTGCGAAGATGGGTAAAACGGCACAAGGAGCTGTTTGGCTGAACGCGGATATGCTCAGCCCTTATGATTATTACCAATACTGGCGCAATACGGAAGACGGTGATGTCGGGCGTTTCCTGAAACTCTTTACAACATTGCCGCTGGAGGACATTGCCAAGCTGGAATCCCTGCAAGGTCAGGAGATTAACGAAGCCAAGAAAATCCTTGCCTTTGAAGCCACGAAAATGTGCCATGGGGAACAAGCCGCGCAAGAGGCCGCCGACACCGCGCAGAAAGTTTTCGAACAAGGCAGCGTTGGTGACGATCTTCCCAGTATTGAAATCCCCAAAGCCGATCTTGAAAAAGGGATGGCCTTTATTGATCTTTTCCTGGCAACAGGATTGGCCGATTCAAAAGGGGAAGTAAAACGCCTGATTAAAGGCGGCGGCGCCAAATGCAATGACAACAGCGTTGGCGATGAAGCGCTGATTTTAAGCACCGGTGATTTGACAGCGGATGGTTACATCAAATTATCATCCGGCAAAAAACGTCATGCCTTGGTCAAAGTAAAGTAAAGCTATTTTGCTTTTTTGATTTTGCTTTCAACATCGGTTTCAAAGAAAATCTTACGCAGGAATCCCGGTGCCAAAACCGATAACGGATTAACCGCAACCTTTGCATCGCTGGCAGGACCGCTGATCGTATAGGTTGCCGCGATCAAGGCATCACCGCCTGTGAGAATATTGCCGATCAACGGAATCTCGCTAATGGCTTTATTGACACCCGAAACAGGAATAATCGTCCCCGATACATCCATAGTATTATTGGCCTGATTAACCAGTCCTTCAAAAGTCAAACCGATAGAGGAGCCCGATGTCCGCCCGTCCTTCATAACAAGCAGGTTACCTTCATCACGAAAACGCCATTCGAATTCTGACTCCAGCTTGGCAAACATCAACCCCTCATTATTCAACAGATTCTGTACTCCTGCCAAACTCATCACGCTTAAAAGTTTTGCCAGAACGGGGGCGCCCTTCACTTCAAAATTTTCCATTTTTGCGGTGCCGAAAAGATTGCCTTTCAAATCACCTTTTTCAGGTTGTCCGTAAACCACCAACGTACCGCCGCGCACTTTATCGTAAAGACCGAAAACTTTTAACGTGTGACCCGCATCTGAAGATTCCAGACGGAAGGTACGCTTTCCCGTTCCTTCTTCGGGTTTGAAACGCAGATACATATCACCGCTGCCGACTTTGGAATCCATTTCGATGCGGGTAATATCCCCTTGATTATCTGTTTCGAAATATAATTTGGATCTTCCCAAAGCCTCCCCTTCGTCACCCAGCATTTTATCGGCAGACACTGATATATTCATCGGCCGTTCCGATTTCTCCTGCGGCTTGTTCCAGCGTTCGGGTTTTTTCTCCGTATTAATAAAGGGGGCCATATCAACAACAGCGCCGCTTGCCGTCGCCTTTAACAGATTTTCAGGTGTGATTTCAAAATCAACCGCAACCTCTGTTTTGCCGATTATGGCTTTCGGAATATTGCCGCGCGATACATCGGTTGAACCATCTTTGAATTTGCGGAAAAGCAGGCGTCCATCCCCAAGAGAAAAACCTTTTGTTTTCAACTGCAGATTATCAACCTCTTCCAAATCCTGACCGTTCATAATCACTTTTAAGGATAATTCACCGGCGGTGCCTTCGGGCTTTTTATATTTAAACGGATCGATATGAAGCGTACTCGGCGTTAAATCTCCCGTCACATCAATGGTCGCTTTGACACCCTTATCAATATAGGTGACATCAACGGGAAGCGGGCCGCTGATATAGTCTTCCAATCCGATACCGAAAGCCTGACGCAGGCCTTCATCTGCCGTGATTTTGGCAATAATTTTTGATTCATACTCATGGCCCGTCGGATCAAAATATTGCAGCCAATCCAGATCAATCGGCCGGTTATCAAGCTGCCCTTTCCCTTTCAACGTGATGGCGCCGCCTTTATACCCAAGATCATACGGCCCCCCTGTTAAGGACAGCCCCTTCACAACATTCGGCAAAACAATATCGTTGGCTTTACCATCAAGAACGACTACCACCTCTTCTTTTGGTAAATCTTTGACCGTCGGAAAATTCAATTGAAGGTGGAAATCGACATTGCCTTTTACCTGATTAACATCAAATCCTAACTTATCAGCAACGGCGATCGGCTCGTCCGATACGTATTTTAACGCCGTCTTCAAAGGCCCCTTTGCATTGAGGGAGATATCGGCAAGGCCACCACCCTCGACACTAAGATCGGTTAATTTGACGGTTACATCTGTTCCGTGAATATCACCGCCGACGATGCCTTTTTCTCCTTTAATAACAAGGCTGTCATTTTCATACACGCCTTCGCCGAAAACATTGGTGACGGGCATCAAAGTATCGCTGTATCTGACCGTGACATCCTCGGCGTTGAACGTGACCTTTGTTCCTGTCATTTTGGCTTCACGTGTGCCTGCTTCGTAATCACGGATCAAATGAAAATCTGTTGTCAGGACAATATCCTTAAAATGCCCCTTGCTTAATTTATGGGTCAGCCATTCTCCCGCCCCGCTATCCAAATGGGATTTGGGGAAAATCGGCGGAACATTATCCAGCGGTAAATCCGCAATCTTTAACTCAACGGGGGCGGTAATATTTCCTTTTTTAAATTTACCTTCCGCCTTGGCATTTAAGGCGATGCCGCCGACATTGGCATCAAAACGTGTAATGTTAAGTGTTTTTTCAGGACGGTTTAACTGCGCCTCAAAGGCAATATCTTTTAAAGGAACAGGTTCCTCATAAACATTCGGAATCGTGATATTCCCTTCGGGCATGGAAAGGTTCAAAGTAGCCAATTGCAGACGTAATTTCTCATCAAAGGCCGCCTTGACTGCGCCGCTGATCATTAAATTTTGTTGTACCAGTAACGGGTAATCGGGAAAAAAGGCGGCATAGCGCGCAGGATTTATATCTTTCACATCCGCCGTAAATGTAATGTCTTTTTCAGCGCGGCGATAAAGAACATCCGATTTTAAATAGGCATCATTACCTTCTGCCCCTGCCAGCGACACATTCAATTTGCCTTCCAGACCGATATTGTTTTTGTGCAAAGATAAATCAACAATCGCCAAGTAATCATTTTTGGCATTGACGCTGTCTTGTCCCGTAATCACAGCCTTCTTCAGCTCAAACCTTTTCAGGGCCGCCAGCGCATCAATATTGCTGTTATTCGGATCGGTAATATGGCTTAAAAATTTCTGCGCGGAATAGCGCATTTCTCTGGCCTTTAATCTTTCTTCCTTACGATCTGTCGGTTTGACCGGGCCATAAACATTATTTGGCGGATTTTCAGATTGTGTTTGCGCCGCCTCTTCCTGTTCGGATTTTTTGTTTTTATCCTGCCAGAAAAAATTCAGGGAGCCGTCTTGCTGCACCAGTTGAAATGTCGGGGAGTCAACAATGATGACAGAAGGTAAAATTTTGCCGCGCAATAAATTCAAACCTGACAGACCAAGCGATACGTGATCGACATTTAACCCCGTTATTTCTTCCTGCACGATTTGGACACCGTTCAAATCCAGTAAGACAGCATCCGTCATATCGGGCCAGGTCAGCGCCAGTTTATTGATTTTAACTTCATAGCCTTTTTTTGGATTGCTTAGGGCCGCTTCCAAACGGGTCTTGGCGAAATCCAGATCCATAGGTCCTTTGCTCATCCGCACGGCGAAGGCGGCAAAGGCGCACATCCCGATAATTGCGATAACAAGCAGAATTTTCGTGGCCAGATTGAGATGCGGCAAGCTCGCTTTTATGTATTTTAAAGGCACGGTAACTTCCTGATAATTCAACAGAAATAATTATAAAGACAATCTCTTGACTTTGAAACCTAATCAGTCAGAGTCATCAAAGTATAAACACAGAAATTGGAGGAGATTATGGCAGAACTGAAAACAGGATCGAAGGCGCCCGACTTTACCCTACCGACAGATGGCGGCGGTGAAATTTCCCTAAAACAATTTAAGGGGCAGAAAGTCGTCCTTTATTTCTACCCTAAGGATGACACGCCGGGATGCACCGCGGAATCATGTTCTTTTAACGAAAATCTGTCCAAATTCAATAAACTGGATGTACAGGTCATCGGCCTGTCGAAATGCAGTGTTAAAAAACATGACAAGTTCAAGGAAAAATACGGGCTGAAATTCCCGCTGGCTTCTGATGAAAACGGCGATGTTTGCGAGCGTTACGGTACATGGGTTGAAAAATCGATGTATGGCAAAAAATATATGGGCATTGACCGTTCCACTTTCCTGATTGATGAAAACGGAAAAATCGCTGCGCTATGGCGCAAGGTAAAAGTACCCGGTCACGTCGAAGAAGTGATGGAAGCCGTTAAGGCAAGCAATAAAAAAGCGGCTTAAGCCGCTTTTTTGATATTCACCGGAATTTCGCGTCCCGCGTTCCCTGCATTATTCATGTGGTCATGAATATGCATGATAAGATCGTCAACTTTTTCATGGAAGAAATGGTTGGCGCCTTTGACCACACGGTGATCAATTTCAATTCCTTTTTGCGCGTGTAGCTTTTCGACCAGTTTCTCGACAGGATCCAGCGGCACGATATCATCTTTTTCGCCCTGAATAATCAGGCCTGATGACGGGCACGGCGCCAGAAAGCTGAAATCATAAATATTGGCCGGCGGCGCAACAGAGACAAATCCTTCAATTTCGGGGCGGCGCATCAAAAGCTGCATCCCGATCCACGCGCCGAAATTAAAACCCGCCACCCAGACATACGGGGCATTCGGGTTTAGCGCCTGCATCCAATCCAGCGCAGAAGCGGCGTCGCTTAATTCGCCTTCCCCGCGATCATGCACCCCTTGGGAGCGTCCGACACCGCGAAAGTTAAAGCGCAAGGTTGAAAAACCCCGCTGTACCATCGCCTGAAACATCATATAGCTGATTTTGTTATTCATGGTGCCGCCATGTTCGGGATTAGGATGTAAGATCAAGGCCAGCGGCGCATTCGGGATTTTTGAGTGTGAGTAACGGCCTTCCAAGCGGCCTTCGGGTCCATTAAAAATAATTTCCGGCATAGTTTTCCGATCCTATAGCAGTACGTTCAATTTGCTGCGCTTGTTTTTCGTAATCTTTTTGCGCAATATTGGTGTTTATAATGAGTTGAAATTGAAATGTCCAAATAAATCGTATAAGTCATTGATTTAATTGTGGATATAGGGTTATTTTAAAAGCCGTCATGCGCGCAGGCGCAAGGACGCAACGCATAGAGCAAAATTTTATGAAACCTGTTTACCTAGACTGGAACGCCACGGCGCAAATCCGCCCCGAAGTCATCGCCCTTGTCACACGCGTGATGGGCGAGGTCGGCAATGCGTCCAGCGTACATGACTTCGGCCGCCGTGCGCGTAAATATGTCGAAGATGCACGTGTGCAAATTGCAGGTCTTTGTCATGTCACGCCCGAACAAGTGACCTTCACAGGAAGCGCAACGGAATCGATTAACACCGTGCATCATGGGTTTAAAGACAAGCGCGTTTTGATCTCAAGCATCGAACATCCTGCGGTGATTGCCAGCGCAGGCGAGCGTTGCGAAAAAATTCCCGTCACGCGTGACGGCGTGATTGATATGAATGCTTATCAAGAGATGCTCAAAAATCCCCCTGCTCTTGTCTCTGTCATGTTGGTCAATAGTGAAACGGGCGTCATCCAACCGATTGCCGAGATGGCCAAGATGGCGCATGATGTCGGCGCCTTATTTCACACCGATGCCGTGCAGGGCGCAGGGCGTATTGATATTTCTTTTGATAAACTCGGCGTGGATTTCATGAGCCTGTCCGCCCATAAATTCGCGGGGCCGCAAGGTGTCGGCGCCATTATCAAGCGCGATGGGCTGGAACTGCCCAAATTCATGCTCGGCGGCGGGCAGGAAAAAAACTGCCGCGCAGGCACGCATAACACGGCGGGGATTGCGGGCATGGGACTGGCCGCCGAGATGGCGCAAAAAAATATTTCTGTTTATGCCGAGATTGAAAAAATGCGCGATGATATGGAACAAAAAATCCGCCAAATCTCAAACACCGCGATTATTTACGGCTCAGGCGCCCCGCGTGTCGGCAACACCACCAATGTCGGCCTGCCCGGCGTACCGGCACAAACACAAATGATGGCACTGGATCTTGACGGGGTCTCGGTCTCCAGCGGCTCGGCCTGTTCCAGCGGTTCTTTCAAGGCCTCGCATGTTTTAACGGCGATGGGCGCGAGCGAAGAAGAAGCCAAAAGTGCCTTGCGTATTTCGCTTGGCTACGCTACGACACAGGCCGATATTGATGCTTTCTTGGAAAGCTGGGAAAAAATAGTAAAAAGAACA
>DAOPJS010000001.1:0-1065 GCA_035399785.1 Alphaproteobacteria bacterium | reverse complement strand
AAATAAAGATGCCAAAAATAAATTTCATTTTGAAAGACGGCAGCACCAAGGAAGTCGACGCGCCATTGGGATTATCCCTGATGGAAGTTGCCGTGAAAGAAGACATCGACGCGATTGAAGGCGCGTGCGGCGGCGGTCTTGCCTGCGCCACTTGTCATTTATACGTCCATCCTGATTTTAAAGATCAAACCATGCCCGAAGACGGCGAAGTCAGCGAAGACGAAGAAGACATGCTGGATCTCGCCTTTGATGTCCGCCCGACTTCCCGCCTGTGCTGTCAGATTATTGTTACCGAAGAATTAGACGGCCTCACCGTTGCCATGCCGGGAACAAAGGTGGATTGGTGATAATCGTTACAAAAGGAAAAATTATGAAACTATTTTTATTTCTTACTATACTTCTTTTGCCTGCAAGCGCTTTTGCTCAAGAGATGAGATCTACTGCGCCTATTTACAATCAGAAAGTAGAATTCAATATTCCAAAAAATTGGAAACCTGTTTCAGAGAATGTGGATGGCGGCCATTATATTATGGAGCTCATACCTGAAAATGAAAGCCTTGAAAATTGGACAAAAATGTTCACTGTTCAGGGATTTCAAGGCGCTGCATCAAAAATCTCTCCTAAAGATTTTTTACTGCAGCTGTCAGCTATGTATAAAGGGCTATGTGGTGACAACGCTGTTTTTGAATTAGCGGGGAATAGAACAATATCCGAATTTGAATCTCAACAAGCGATAATTGGATGTGCTAATGCACCGGAAAATAATCCGGTAGGATTGAAAAAAGGGATGGGTGAAGTTGCCTATTTTGTTGCTGTGAAAGGAACTCAAGATATTTATATCTTTCACAAATCAATCAGAAGCCAAGGCTTTGCTCCTCAAAATTCTCCAATTACAAAAGAGAATGGCTGGGATTTTATTTCTGATTTTATGCCGATCAAGCTATGCAATAAGAAAAGTGCCTTTAACGAGTGTCTGAAATAGGATGCTGGAAAAGTTATAATAGGAATTAATTCCTGTACTTTATCCCTCAGAAATGCTATCTTTGCAGATGGCTGATCAACGCA